>CAVERN010000001.1:0-19783 GCA_963618095.1 bacterium
CGGACGCCGAAACGACGCGCGTCACGCTCACGGCCGCGCTCAACGCGTTCCGCATTCTCGCGATCTACCTGAAGCCGATCCTCCCCGTCTACGCCGACAAGGCGATGAAGCTCTTCGGCGAAACGGCCTGGACCTGGGAGTCGATCGCGACGCCCGTCGAGAGCTGCGCGCTCGCCGCCTACGAATACCTCGCCGCGCGCATCGACGCGAAGCAGGTCGAGGCGATGGTCGCCGCCGCGACCGTGAAGCCCGCCGACTCCGGCGAAGTCGCCCACGAGAGCCGGGCGAGCAAGAACAAGGCAGCCCGAAAGGACGGGGGCTCTGGCGCCCCCGTACCCCTGCCCAGGGCGGGGTTGGCTTCTGGTTCCGCCGGGGGTTCGGGGGCGCCAGAGCCCCCGTCCGTTCGGGAAACCCCGCCCGTAAAAGAAACGATCGACTTCGCGGCGTTCGAGAAGCTCGACCTTCGCGTGGGCAGGGTTCTCTCCTGCGAGGTCGTGCCGAAGAGCTCGAAGCTTCTGAAGTTCGTGCTCGACGCGGGGTCGCTCGGCGAGAGAACGATCTTCTCGGGGATACGCGGCGCGTATCCGGATCCGGCGGCGCTTGTCGGCAGAGACCTTCTCTTCGTCGCGAACCTCGCGCCGCGCAAGATGTCGGTCGGCGTCTCGGAGGGCATGATCCTCTTCGCGGGCGAGCCGGGGAAGGACGGCGGGGCTCTTTCGCCGCTTGGCGGCGTCGCGCCGGGGACGCCCGCGACGTGATGCGTCCGTCCCTTGCATTTTTCCGTGCCGTTTGAGATAATGCACCTTCAAATGTTCGGATTTTTAGGAAAAAGGAAGGCGAAGCGCACGGAGCCCGTGGTGCGGGAGCGCAGGGACCACTGCATCTCGCGGAAGAACATCGATCCAGACGCCCTGAAGGTGCTGTACAGGCTTGATTCCGCCGGGTACACGGCGTACCTTGTCGGCGGAGGGGTGCGCGATCTTCTGCTGGGGCGCAAGCCGAAGGACTTCGACGTCGGCACGAACGCCAGGCCGAACGAGGTGAAGCGCCTGTTCAGGAACTGCTTCCTGATCGGGCGTCGCTTCCGCCTCGCGCACGTTCGGTTCGGGGAGAACGTGATAGAGACCGCGACGTTCCGCCAGAACTCCCAGACCGTGGGCGAGATAATCGAGCACGCCGAGGAGGGCCCGTTCGAGGACAACACGTTCGGCACTCCGGAGACCGACGCCCATCGCCGCGACTTCACGGTGAACGGCCTCTTCTACAACATACGCGACTTCTCCGTGATCGACTGGGTCGGCGGGCTCGAGGATCTCGAGAGGCGTCTCATACGGTCCATCGGCGACCCGATGATCCGCTTCCGCGAGGATCCGGTGCGCATGATGCGGGCGGTGAAGTTCGCCTCCCGCCTCGACTTCAAGATCGAGAAGGGCACGGCCAAGGCCATGCACAAGCTTCACGGCATGATCCGCTCGGCGTCGGTCCCGCGCGTCTGCGAGGAGGTGTTCCGGCTCTTCCCGTACGGGAAGTCCGAGGCGGCGTTCCGAATGCTGTGGGAATACGGGCTGATGGGCGAGCTCCTGCCGGACCTGGCGGACTTCATCGACCGGGACGGCGGGGCGAAGTCCTCCACGTGGAAGTATCTCGCCACGCTCGACAGGTACGAGGTCGCGATGGCCCGGCAGAGCTACGAGGTGTCCAACGGCCTTCGGGCGGCGGTGCTGCACGCGGCCTGGGCGCGCTCGACCCCGGGCAGGGGCCGGGAGATCATGGGCTCGATGCTGAAGTCGCTGAAGATGCCGAAGGCGACGTACTTCACGGCCGTGCTTCTGCTCGATTCCGTGAGGCGCCTTTCGCGTCCGCCCGAGCGAAACCGCATCCGCTTCATCCGCAACAGGGAATTTCCGGACGCGCTCGACTTCAACCGGATCGTCGTGCGCGCCGAGGGCAGCACCGAGAAGGTCCTCAACCAGTGGGAGGACCTGTACAACGAAGAAACGAGCAAGGAAAAATGAGCAAGAAGGAAAAGAAGAGCGAACCCGTCGTAGAGAATCTGCCTGGCTGGGTAAAGAAGACCCCAGAGCTCCTGCCGGTCTGGGACTGGTGGGTCAGGGAGGGGCGCTTCACGCTCACGCTCCTGCTCGTGGCGGGCGTCTGCGTGGCCGGATGGTTCGCGTTCAGGAACTGGCGGGCGGACCGCGCCGCGGCGGCGAACGCCGCGCTCATGAACGCGTTCAGCGCCGACGAGCTCGAGGAGGCGGTCGCCAAGTTCGGCGGCTCGGCGACCGGCCCCGCGCTCAGGCTGCGTCTCGGCAGGAGCTATCTCGACGCAGAGAGGTGGGACGAGGCGGAGAAGGTGTATTCCGACTACGTCGCCGACGCGAAGGACTCCGACCCGTTCGTGTCCCTCGCGAGGCTCGGCCTGGCGTACGCGCTTGAGGGAGGCGGGAAGGTCGACGAGGCGAAGGCCGCGTACGAGTCCATCTGCGCGGACACCAACCTCCCCGCCTGCGCCACCGCGGAGCTGGGAGTCGCGCGCTGCATGGCGCTCAAGGGGGACAAGGACGGCGCCATAGGGAGGCTCGAGGCCTCGGACGACGTCCGCGCGAAGAACCTCATCGAGGCGATCCGCCGCTTTGATCCCGCCCGCAAGGCGGTGTCCCTCTTCGACGCCGCCAATTCCGCGGCGGACAAGATGGAGCAGGAGAAGGCAGAGAAGGCGAAGCCCGCAGAGGCGAAGCCGGCGGACGCGCCGAAGGCGGACGGAGCCGCCAAGGCCGGCGCAAAGTAGCGGAGAGGGGAGGTCGCCATGGCGGAGGACAGTGTGAACGAAGCGGCGGTGGACCTGAGCTCGCTCGGGTCGTTTGACTTCGCGCCGTCGTGGGCGGCGGGCGACAGGGTTGTGTCCCAGGCGGGTCGCGGCGGCTTCCGCGACGATGGCGGGGACGGACGGGGTGACCGCGACTCCCGCGCGCGCTTCCCCCGCAGGGGCGACGGCGAGAGGAGGGGAGGCGCCGGCGGGCGCCCTCCGCGCCGCGACGGGTTCGCCGAGCGGGGCGGCGCGCCCCGCGATGACCGCCAGCGCAGGGCGCCGGGGCGCGAAGGCCGGGACGGCAGGCCGCCTCGCGGCGGCTTCGCGCGCCGCGAGTACGTGAAGCCGCTCGAGGCGGAGGTGCGCATACTGCCGGGGCCGAAGGAGCTCGGCGGGATCATTCGCAAGGTGCAGACCAGCTACGTCGCCTATCCGCTGAAGCAGATAGCGCTCTTCTTCCTCGACCACCGGGAGGCGTGCAACGTGAAGGTCGCGCCGAAGGACCCCCAGGTCAGGTTCCATGTCTGCAAGGCCTGCTCGCAGTCATTCCTCTCGCCGGAGGCGCTCGACGCGCATCTGCTCTCGGCCCACCTCGGCGACTACTACACGGCGGAGGAGACCGAGGTCGAGCCGCCGTCCGGGCAGTTCGGCTGCGTGGTGAAGTGCGGCGTCACCGGCGAGCTCATCGGGCCGCCGAACCTGCATGGGTACAATGCCGCTGTCCGCGAGATGGCGCAGAAGCTCGGCATGGACGAGGGGGCGTACCGCGCCCGCCTCGAGACGGTGCGCGACCCCGAGACCGTGGAGGCGTGGCGCAAGAGCGCGACCCGGAAGACGCTCTACCGGCTGAAGGCGGCGGGCGGCGAGGCCCAGGCGGACGCCGCCGAGGCGTCCGCGACCCCCGCCATGGAGCGCGAGCAGGCGGAGGCGGCGTTCAGGCGCGACATAATGCCGCAGCTGAGGGGGACCTCGAAGACGTCCGACATGACCCTCGAGCAGGCGCTCAAGAGCCAGGACCTCCCGTATCTCTTCGCGGTGCGCGACGCCGTGGCGCGCGAGCGCCGCTTCCCGGCGTCGCTCTTCTTCGCGCTTCGCGGCGCGTTCCACCACCGCAAGCTCGCCTTCTTCAGGGCGAACGAGGCTCACGGGCAGGAGTTCGTGTGCGCCGTGAAGCCCTCCCCGCTGGACACCGCCCACGCGATCCCCGAGGTCGTCGCCGTGGTCTGGTATGTGGAGGAGCATCCGTTCTGCAGCGTGGGAGACCTGCCGCCGGAGATGAAGGGGCATCTCGGATGGCTCGTGGAGAAGGGCCACGTGGTGCAGTACTTCAACGGGCTGCTTGCCATGCCGGAGGCGAACCCGAAGTTCCGCAACTCGCCGCCGAGGAAAGAGAAGGCGCCGGCTCACGAGGCGGCGACCGCGGCCGAGGCGCCAGTCGAGGCGCCGGCCGAAGCGCCAGTCGAGGCGCCGGCCGAGGCTTCCGCAGAGGCGCCCGTGGCCGAGGCTCCCGCAGAGTCGCCCGTGGGCGATGCCGTGGATGTGAAGAAGGAAGAGGTTTCAGATGAAGCTGCCGATAAGTTGGCTTAACGAGTACGTAAAGGTCGATGACCTGAAGCCTGCGGATCTGGCCGAGCGCCTCACGCGCGCGGGCCTTCAGGTCGAGGCCATAGAGACCACGGGCCCGGATCCGCTGTGCGACGAGATCGTCGTGGGCGAGGTCGTGGAGTGCGCGCCGCATCCGAATTCGGACCACATGCACGTCGCCAAAGTCTCCGACGGCAAGGACACGATCCAGGTCGTCTGCGGCGCCCCAAACTGCCGCGTCGGGCTCAAGAGCGCGCTCGCGAAGATCGGCGCGCGCATACCGGAGGGCGATTTCAGGATCAAGAAGGGCAAGCTGCGCGGGGTGGAGTCCTTCGGCATGCTGTGCTCCTCGAAGGAGCTCGCGCTCCCCGGCGGCACCCACGAGGGTATCATGGAGCTTCCGGCGGACGCGCCGGTCGGCGCGTTCCTCAGGGACGTCCTTCCGGGCGAGAAGCCCGAGACGGTGTTTGACATCGAGGTGACGTGGAACCGTCCGGACGCCCTCTCCGTCGTGGGCCTGGCGCGCGAGTACTCCGCGATCCTGGGCCGTCCGCTCAGGATGCCCGAGGTCGGCTTCGAGGAGTCGGGCGCGGACGTCGGCGGCGAGGTGAAGGTCACGGTCGAGGACTTCTCGAAGTGTCCGCGCTACACGGCCCGCGTGGTGACGTCGGTCAGGGACGCGCCGTCCCCGGAGTTCATGGTCAAGCGCCTGGAGGCGTGCGGCGTGCGCTCGCTGGGGCTTCTCGTGGACGTGACGAACTACGTGATGCTGGAGCTTGGCCAGCCCCTGCACGCGTTCGACTGCACGAAGCTCGCCGGGCGCAGGATCGTGGTGCGGGCCGCGCGCGACGGGGAGACGATGAAGACGCTTGACGGCGTGGAGCGCAGGCTCGACCCCGGCATGCTCCTCATCTGCGACGAGTCCAGGCCTTCCGCGGTCGCGGGCGTGATGGGCGGCGAGGATTCCGAGATCGCCGCCGGCACGAGCAGCGTGCTCATCGAGTCCGCGCTCTTCGACCCCGGCACTACGAAGTACGCGTCCACCGCGCTCGGCCTGGCGACCGAGGCCAGCTACCGCTACATCCGCGGCGTGGACAAGGATCTCGCCGACTTCGCGAGCCGCCGCGCGGTGCATCTCCTCCAGAAGTACGGCGGCGCCGTGGTCGCGCGCGGGGTGGTCGACGCCGACGGCCGCGCCCGCTTCGACGGCGAGGGCGTGTCCGGCCACTTTGCGTTCAATCCGCCGGTGGAGATCGTCTTCGCCCGGGCCCGCAGGCTCATCGGGATAGAGATACCCGACGACCGCATGATCGCGATCCTCGAGTCGCTTGGGCTCAGGCGCATCGCCTCCGGCGAGGGGAGCGCGACGTTCGCGATCCCGAGCTGGCGGTGGGACCTCTCGCTCGAGGCGGACCTCGTGGAGGAGATCGCGCGCCTGCACGGCCTGGACAACATCCCCGACACGATGCCATCCGCGCCGTCCGTCTCCTCCCTCGACGACGCCCCCTTCCGCGCGAAGGAGACGCTGCGCGGATATCTGACCGGGCTCGGGTTCACCGAGGCGATGCACTATTCGTTCCTTTCCGCCGGGGAGCTCGCCCAGTTCGGGGACAGCCCGGAGCGCCTGCCGCTGCCGGACCCCGTGAGCGCGGAGTACGGGGTGCTGCGCGATTCGCTGATGCCGCAGCTCTACCAGAGCCTCGGGCGCAACGCCGCGCACAGGCTCGAGGAGGGCAGGCTCTTCGAGATGGGGCGCGTGTTCGGGCAGAGGGACGGCGTGCCGTTCGAGACGGAGCGGCTCGCGCTGGGCTTCTTCGGCCCGGTCGGGCGCGGCGCGCTTGCGCGCGTGAAGCCCGTCTCCGTGGAGGAGGCGCTCCTGTGGATCAAGGGGGCGGTCGAGCGCGTGACGAGGCTCGTGAAGGTAGGCAAGACGGAGTTCCGCCGCGTGGAGCGCCCCGGGTTCCAGGTCGCCCTGGAGATCGTGGTGAACGGGCGTCCCGCCGGCGTGCTCGGCGTCGTCTCTGACAGGCTCCGCCATCCATTCCGCCTCGCCACCCAGCTGGCGCTCGCCGAGATCGACCTCAGGACGCTGCTCCGGCGCGTGGGCGCGATCGGCCGCGTCTCGGCCGTGCCGCAGTATCCGCCCGTCAACCGGGACATCGCCTTCGTCGCCGACGAGTCCGTCACGCACGAGGCGGTCGAGCGCGCGATCCGCAAGGCGGCCCCCAGGGAGCTGGTCGGCGTGAGGCTGTTCGACATATTCTCTTCGAAGGAGCTGGGCAAGGGGCGCTCGAGCCGCGCCTACTCCCTGACCTTCCGCGCGGACGACCGCACCCTCACCGACGACGAGGTCAACGCCGCGTTCGCGAAGATCGCGGAGGCGCTCAGGTCGTCGCTGTCGGTGGAAATCCGCGAGGGGTGATCTTTGTACATCGTGGGCTCTGTTTTGCACGCGGACTTGGCAGACAATTTCTCCGACCTTCGTTTTTAGCGGATGGCCTGAATGCGGCAAGCCTTGGCAAGCCGAATAGGGCCGCTGATTGGACATGAGGTCCCGGGGATTCTGCGCTACGGCAAAGCGGGGCTCTTTTTCTTGATGAAGGTGCATTCGTTCGAGACTTTCGGCGCGGCGGACGGGCCGGGCGTGAGATTCGTGGCGTTCCTGAGCGGATGCCCGTTCCGCTGCCGCTACTGCCACAACCCCGACGCCTGGGCGTCCCCTCCGGCGTTCGAGGCGACTGCGGACGAGGTGCTCGCCCGCGCCCTCCGGTACAGGCCGTACTGGGGCGCGGACGGCGGCGTGACCGCCTCGGGCGGCGAGCCGATGCTCCAGGCGGAGGAGCTCGCCGACCTCTTCCGGAAGGTCCGCCGGGCCGGGGCGACGACCTGTCTCGACACGGCGGCGGGATGCTTCGACCGCGGGGACCCGCACCAGGCCGCGCTTCTCGCCGAGACCGACACCGTGCTGCTCGACCTGAAGCTCTTCGACGCGGCGGCGCACCTCGCGCTGACCGGCGCGGACAACGCGCCCGTCCTGGACTGCGCGCGATACCTCGCGGAGGCCGGCGTGGACGTGTGGGCCAGGCGGGTGCTGGTGCCGGGCCTCACGGACGGCGAGGACGACCTGCGGCGGACCGGCGACTTCATCCGCTCGCTTCCGAACGTCCGGCGCGTCGAGGTGCTCCCGTACCACTCGCTGGGGGCCGCCAAGTGGCGCTCGCTCGGCCTTCGCTACACGCTTGGGGACGCGCGCCCCCCGACGGACGCGGAGCTCGCCCGCGCCCGCGCCCTCCTTGGCTGCGGGCCGGACGGGGCTGTGGTATAATGGCCGGCGTCTTTGGGCGTTGCCGTTTTCCTTGAGGGGGGCTGTCGTGGGAGTGGCGTCATTCGTGAAGGATCTGCTTTGGCCGCGCGTGTGCGCCGTGCGCGACTGCGGGCGCGTGGCGGACAGGCCCGAGAGCTACATCTGCTCCCGGTGCTACGAGGCGCTGCCGTGGTACGACGACTTCGCGGGCGGCGCCTTCGCGTATCTCGAGCCGGTCACGGACCTCGTCAACTCGTACAAGTTCTTCGGCGCGACGCATCTGACCGAGGACTTCGCCGCCGCGATGGAGGTCTCGTTCAGGAGGAAGCACGACGCCTCGGCGGTGGACGTGGTCATCCCGGTGCCGCTGCATCGGAACCGTCTCCTCGAGCGCGGCTACAACCAGTCTGGGCTTCTCGCCGCCGCCTTCGCCAGGCGGATCGGGAGGGTCTGCGACGAGACGTCCCTGGTGAGGCTCCGCGACACGCGGCACCAGAGCCGGTCGAGCGGCGAGGAGCGGCGGGAGAACCTGCGGGGCGCGTTCCGCGTGGTCGACCCCTCGTTCGTGCGCGGCCGCACCGTGGCGCTAATCGACGACGTGATGACGACGGGGAGCACCCTCGACGAGTGCGCCGAGGCGCTTCTCGCCGGCGGGGCGTTCCGCGTCAGGCCGTTCGTCCTGGCCAAGGCGCTGATGGACGAGGACATAGAGCAGACGGACTACGCGGCCCTGGCCCGCGGAGGTGGCGAATGAGGCCGGCGGCGTTTCTCTTCGACCTGGACGGGACGCTCATCGAGAGCGAGGGCGCCTGGATGCGGGCGATCGGCGACTGGCTGGCCGAGAGAGGCCATGCGCTGCCGGACTCGGAGCTTGCGCCGCTTGTGATCGGGCGCCGCTGGACGGACGTCCACGCCTCCGTGAGCGGACGCTTCCCCGACCTCGTGCGCCAGACGGCCGTCGAGGCCGCAAGGGAGCTTCGCCCGTACTTCGACCGCATCGTCGCCGACCCGTCCACGCTCGTCATCCCCGGGTCGGTCGCGTTCCTCCGGAAGGCCGCTGAGATCGCGCCGTGCGCGATCGTCTCCGGCTCGCCGCGCGCCGACGTGCGGCGGGCGGCCGAGTTCTGCGGCGTGGCCCCGCTTCTGCGGTTCGTGCTCGGCGAGGAGGACTACGCGCGCGGCAAGCCCGCGCCGGACGGCTTCCTGCGCGCCGCCGAGATGCTCGGCGTCGATCCCGGCGGCTGCGTGGTGGTGGAGGACTCCACCGCCGGCGTCGCCTCCGGGCTGGCTGCCGGCATGCATGTGGCGGGCCTCTCGCGCAGCGCGCTCGCGCCCCAGGACCTCGCCGGCGCGGAGTGGGTCGTGCACGACCTCTCCGAGCTCGACGTCGGCGAGTTCAGGGCCTGAAAGGCCGCCGCTTGACATACCTACCGGTAGGTATTATAATGCGCGCCGTTTTTTTGGAGGGACCATGGCCAGACGCACAAAGGAAGAGGCGGCGAAGACGAGGGCGCAGATACTTGCGAGCGCCCTCGCCCTCTTTGTGCGCAAGGGCTACGAGCGCACCACCTTCAACGACGTCGCCGCCCGGCTGAACCTCACGAAGGGGGCGGTGTACTGGCACTTCGAGTCTAAGGAGGCGCTTCTCATGGCGATCCTCGACGACATGTCCAGGAGCTTCGAGCGCCAGTTCGACTCCCTCGCGGCGGCGCGCGGCGGCGAGGGGGGGCGGGGAGGGGTCACGTTTCCCCTTGTCGCCGAGCTGATGGTGAAGAACGCGAGGATAGTGGCGGCGAGCCGCCGGCTCTCGTCGTTCTTCATGCTGATGAAGTGCCAGATGAGGTGGCGCGAGGACACGATGTCGAAGGTGCGCGAGAAGCTCCTCTCCAACGAGCGGTTCGGCCCGCTGCAGGCGTTCCGCTGCGCGGTGGAGAGCGACGTCGCCGCCGGGCGCGCGCGCGGCGGGGTGGACCCGCTCCAGGTGGCGACGGTGTGCGTGGCGATATGGGACGGCCTCGTGCAGAGCAGGATTGACGGGTTCCTCGAGTGCGACCTCGAGGACACGCTCCGCAAGTCGTACAGGGCGGTGTGGGAGTCGATGAAGGCTTAGGCGCGCCCTTTCGTGGGCGGAACAAGGAGGAAGAAGGGAAATGGAAGGCAAGAAGGAAGAGAAGAAGGGCAACGTGGTCGGGGCGGTGATCGGGCAGGCGGTGCTCGGCGCCGTGTGTCTCGCCGCGGGCTGGATATGCAAGGACCTCTACGGCGCGGCGTTCGGCAAGGGCGGCGCCGGCCCGCGCGCGGCCGCGGCGGCGGAGGAGACGGTCGCCGCGACGAACGTTCAGCTCAGGGCGTACAACCTTCCGGAGAAGTTCGTGGCGCACGCCGAGCCGATGCAGGAGGTGGAGCTGCTCCCGCAGGTGGATGGCTACATCAAGGAGCTGCTCTTCAAGGAGGGAGACCTGGTGAAGGCCGGGCAGGTGCTCTATCTGCTGGACGACGAGCGCTACCAGGCGGTCGTCAACCAGCGGAAGGCCGACCTCAAGGCGGCTGAGGCGGAGGCCCGCCGGGCGGCGAGGTACTACAGCCGAATGCAGAAGGCGGACGCTCGCGGCATAACCCAGCTCGAGCGGGACAACGCCGAGGCCGGCGCCGAGAGCGCGGCGGCCGCGGTGCTCCAGGCGAAGGCGAACCTCGTGGTGGCCGAGTACGACCTCAAGAAGGCGAAGGTGGTCGCCCCGATCGACGGGCAGATAGGCAAGACCTCCGCCCACGTCGGCGACTACGTGTCGCCGTCCCGCGGCGCCCTCGCGCACATCGTGCAGATAGACCCCATGCGCGTGAGCTTCCCGCTCACCGACCGCCAGTACCTCGCCTGGCGCGCGGCGCTGAAGGAGGGGCGGCCCATCGACAGGCGCGCCCGCATCGTGCTGCCGGACGGCAGCATCTACTCCGCCGAGGGCAAGTTCGCGTTCGACGACAACACGATGAGCGAGTCCACCGCGACGATCGTCATGCGCATGACGTTCCCCAACCCCGACCGCTTCCTCGTGCCCAACACGTACGTGAACCTCCTCACCGACTCCCACGAGCCGCCGAAGTATCCGAGCGTCCCGCAGACGGCGATCTTCGACTCCGCCGGCGGGAACGTGGCGGTGTGGGTCGTGGACGCGAACCGCCAGGTGCGCGCGCGCACGGTCAGGACGCTCGAGATGTTCGAGGGCTGGGTGCCGGTGGTGCACGGCCTCAGGGAGGGCGAGACGGTGATAACCTCCGGCGTGGCCAAGCTCAGGGAGGGGTCGGTCGTGAGGTTCGTGGAGCCGACCTCCAACCTCGAGAACAACCCCGCCCACAAGTCGTTTGACGAACTCCAGAGGGGGAGCGCGAAGTGAAGCTCACGATAAGGGAGTCGATCGACAAGATCAAGACGTTCTCCCGCGTCTTCGTGGAGCGCCCGCGCTTCGCGATGGTCATATCCATCGTGCTGACCATCGCCGGCGTGATGGCGATCTTCAACCTGCCGATCACGCAGTACCCGCGCGTCACGCCGCCCGAGATCAAGGTGACGTACAGCTACCCGGGCTCGAACGCCCGCGAGGTGATGAACACGATCGCCACGCCGCTCGAGGACGAGATCAACGGCGTGGACGACATGATCTACATGAACTCCGAGTCGGCGGACGACGGCAGCTACTCGCTCACCATATCCTTCGAGGTCGAGTCCGACCGCGACATGGACATGGTGAAGGTGCAGAACCGCCTCTCGCTCGCGGAGGCGAAGCTGCCGTCCGAGGCCAAGGAGCTCGGCGGCCGCGTGCGCGCCCAGAGCTCCGACATGCTCGGCTTCATCGCGCTGCGCTGCAAGGCGGGCGAGGAGGGCAAGATCTCGCGCATGCAGATCTCCGACTACATCTACAACAACGTGCAGCAGGTGCTCCTGCGCATCCCCGGCGTTGGCGAGGCGACGGTCTACGGGCCGAAGCTCTCGGTGCGCATCTGGATGGACGCCGACCGCATGGCCGCGCAGAGGATGAACTCCGAGGAGGTCATCCAGGCGGTCTCCAAGCAGAACGTGCAGGCCTCGCTCGGCGTGGTGGGGTCCGCCCCGGTCGAGAAGCACGGCGCGTTCGCCTACACCATCCTCGCCAAGGGCCGCCTGATGACGCCCGAGGAGTTCGGCGAGATCGTGGTGAGGCGCGACGACAACGGCGGCATGGTGCGCCTCAAGGACGTGGCGCGCGTCGAGATCGGCGAGCAGAGCTACAACTTCGACGGCCAGCTCGACGGACAGGTCGCCGTGAGCATCGGCCTCCAGCAGAAGCCGGGCGCGAACGCGATCGCGACGATGGACGAGGTGCTCGACGTGATGCGCCGCCTCGAGAAGTCCTTCCCGGAGGGCCTCGAGTGGGTGGTCCCGTACGACGGCACGGAGTACGTGCGCATGTGCATCAAGGAGATCGTGGAGACGCTCGTGATCACCTTCGTGCTCGTGGTGCTCGTGTGCTACCTCTTCCTGCAGGACTGGAAGGCGACGCTCGTGCCGTGCCTCACGATCCCGGTGTCGCTCTCCGCGACGTTCATCGTGATGGCCTTCCTCGGCTACTCCATCAACATCCTCACGCTCTTCGGCCTGGTGCTCGCGATCGGCGTGGTGGTGGACGACTGCATCGTGGTCGTCGAGCGCGTGCAGTACCTCATCGAGACGAGGGGGCTCAACTCCAGGGAGGCGACGATCCAGGCGATGAGCGACGTGACGAGCGCGGTCATCGCCACCACCCTCGTGCTTCTCGGCATCTTCGTGCCGGTGGGCTTCATGAGCGGCATCACCGGCCGCATCTACCAGCAGTTCTCCGTCACGCTCTCCGCGGCGGTCTGCTTCTCCACCGTCTGCGCGCTCACCCTCGCGCCGGCGCTCTGCTCGCTGCTCCTCGGGACGTCCGTTCCGTACAGGCACGGGCCGTTCGCGTGGTTCAACGCGTCGATCGACGCCTTCAAGGGGATGTTCGTGAGGGTGGCCAAGTTCCTCGCCCGGCGCATCTTCCTCTCGCTGATGCTCCTCGTGCTCACGATCCTGCTCACGCTGCAGGTGTTCTTCGACACGAAGACCTCCTTCCTCCCGGAGGAGGACCAGGCCGTGGTGTTCGTCTCGCTCGAGATGCCGGAGGGCACCACGATGGACCGCACCCGCGACGTGGCGCTCCGCGCGTGCAGGATGCTGAAGGACCGGTTCGAGGAGGTCGAGAGCGTGCTGACCGTCGAGGGCATATCGATGACGGCCGGCCGCGGCGAGTCGCAGGCGATGCTGATCGTGGACCTCGTGGACTGGGACCTCCGCGAGGGCGAGTCCAAGCACGCCGTCTACGGCATGGTGCCCCGCATCCAGAAGGCGCTCGCCGCGATCCCGGAGCCGTCCTGGCGCGTGTTCGTGCCGCCGGCCATCCCGGGGCTCGGCGTCAACTCCGGCATCGACCTGAGGATACAGTCCACGGAGTCCACCGACCCGGCGCTGCTCGACCGGGTGCAGGGCGAGGTGCTCGCCAGGCTCAACGCCAGCCCGAAGATCATGGCGGCGTTCTCCGGCTACACGTCGAAGACCCCGCACCTGCGCTTCAACATGGACCGCACGAAGGCGGAGATGTACCACGTGCCGGTGGCCACCGCCTACCAGACGATGCAGAACTACCTCGGCTCGCGCTACGTCAACGACGTGAACCTCGGCACCCAGGTGAACCGCGTCACGGTGCGCGCCGACTGGAAGGGCCGCGACACGCCCGAGTCGATAGGCCGCCTCTACGTGCGCAGCGACGCCGGCGGCATGGTGCCGCTCGGGGCCCTCGGCACGGTCACCCGCGAGGTCGGCCCGCGCGTGATGCAGCGCTTCAACATGTTCCCCGCCGCGAACGTCACGGTGATGCCGATGCCCGGCGTCGCCTCGGGCGAGGCGATCGAGGAGGTGGAGCGCACGCTGAAGGAGACGCTCCCGCAGGGCTTCTCCTACGAGTGGGGCGGCATCACGTTCCAGGAGCAGCGCAACGCGGGCACCACGGGCCCGCTCATCATGCTCGCGCTCCTCTTCGGCTACCTGTTCCTCGTGGCGCAGTACGAGTCGTGGACGATTCCGCTGCCCGTGATGCTCTCGATCTTCGTCGCCGTGTTCGGCGCGCTCGTGGGCCTCAAGATGTTCGGCCTGTCGCTCTCGATCTACGCCCAGCTCGGCCTCGTGCTGCTCGTGGGGCTCGCCTCGAAGAACGCGATCCTGATCGTCGAGTTCGCCAAGGACAAGCGCGAGAAGGACGGCCTCTCGATCGTGGACGCCGCCGGCGTCGCCGCCGGCGAGCGCCTGAGGGCGCTGCTCATGACGGCCCTCACCACGCTCCTCGGCACGCTGCCGATGGTGATCGCCACCGGCGCGGGCGCCGCCTCGCGCAACGCCATCGGCGTGACGGAGTTCTTCGGGATGCTCGCCTCCGTGGTGTTCGGCATCCTGCTGGTGCCGGGCCTCTACGCGCTCTTCCAGACCTGGCGCGAGAACGCGAAGCGGCTCTTCGCGTACATCGCGGCGCGCGGGGCTCGCAGGAGGTCGCTGAAGTCGAGGGAAGCGTGAGACGCCGCGCGGCGGCGCGAAGCAAGGAAAGGACATGGAGATGAGAGTTGAGCACACTGCGCTTGGGGGACTGCTGGCCGCCCTCGCGGCGTTCGGCGCGGGATGCGCCGACATGAGGCCCGCGTGGTCCAAGGTCGGGCCGGACTTCTCCGCGCCGACGCTGAAGGCCGAGGATTCCGCCATCACGCCCCCGGACGCCGGATGGCCGATGACCACGAACCTCACGGCGACGGGCGAGTTCAGCCCGGCCGGAGAGGCCGACGACCCGAGGGCGGTGCTCCGGGCCGAGAGCCTGCGCGCCTGGTGGCGCCAGTTCAACGACGACCTGCTCTCGGACATCGTCGAGAACGCGGTCTCGAACAACCGCTCGTTCCTCATGGCCCGCCAGCGCCTCGAGCAGGCCCGCTGGCGCCTCGCGGGGTCCTGGGCGGACGTGATGCCGCAGATCACGGGCGTGGGCGGCGCGACCCGCTCGCAGACCGGGAAGAACAGCGCCTCCGGCAAGGCGCACAGGGACCTCTTCCGCGCCGGGTTCGACGCGACCTGGGAGATCGACGTCTTCGGCGGCGTGAGCCGCGAGATCGAGGAGAAGCAGGCCCTCATGGACCAGGCGACGTGCAGCCTCGCGGACGCCTGGGTCTCGCTCACCTCCGAGATAGGGAGCAGGTACGTGGAGCTCCGCACCACGCAGGAGCGGCTCATCGTCGCCAGGGAGAACCTCAAGCTCCAGACCGAGACGTACGACATCCTCAAGAGCCGCCTCGACTCCGGCATCGGCGACGAGCTCGCCGTCAACCAGGCCAAGTACAACGTGGAGCAGACCCGCGCCACGATCCCGAGCCTCCTCGCCTCCGAGGAGGCGCTCATGGACGCCCTCGCGATCCTCGCCGGGACAATGCCCGGCGCCCTGCACGCGCGCCTGTGCGAGCGGCCTGACCGCGACTGGCTCGTGGAGCCTGTGCGCCTGCCCGAGATTCCGCTGAACGCGATACGCTGCCGCCCCGACGTGCGCGCGGCCGAGTTCGCGCTCGCCGCGCAGGTCGCCCACGTGGGCGTCTCCGCGTCGCTCCTCTATCCGAAGTTCTACCTGAACGGCTCGCTCGGGCTGGAGTCCGTGCACGTGAAGAAGTTCCTCCGCCGCGATTCGCTCTACGGCTCGATCGGGCCTTCCGTCTCCTGGCCGATCTTCCAGGGAGGGAACCTGTACGCCAACCTGAAGGCCGAGGAGGCCGCGATGGACGAGGCGGCCTACAGCTACGAGAACGCGGTGCAGACCGCCTTCGGCGAGGTCCGCTCGGCGTACTCCGCGTACACGCAGCAGTACCACCGCTACGAGTCCCTCAAGGGCGCGGTCAAGGCCGCGAAGGACGCGGAGAACATCTCGCAGGACCTCTACAAGAACGGCCTCTCGGACTTCAACAACGTGCTCGACGCCCAGCGGTCCCTCCTCAACCTCGAGGAGTCCCTCACCGTCTCGCGCGGCCAGATCACCCAGGACCTCATCAGCCTGTACAAGGCGCTTGGCGGCGGCGTGGAGATGTAAATCGCCAATCCCAGATCGCAAATCATAAATCGTAAATCGATAAATCGTAAATCGTAAATCGTAAATCCCCAATGCCTTCCCAGGTCAAGGTCTACGGCGTAAGCGAGCTTACGGACGTGATAAGGGGCCTGCTCAGGCCCTACGACCGGATATACGTGGAGGGGGAGATATCCGGCTGGAAGACCTACGCGAGCGGGCATGCGTACTTCACGGTGAAGGACGCCCAGGCGCAGCTCTCGTGCGTGATGTTCTCGGCGTCGCTCGGGCGCTGCAAGGCGGCCTCCAGCCTCCGGGACGGCGCGAAGGTGTGCCTCTACGGCAGGCTTGACGTCTACGCTCCGCGCGGCGCCTACCAGTTCGTCGTCCTCGCCGCGAAGGTCGCGGGCGAGGGCGACCTCATGGCGAAGTTCAACGAGCTCAAGGAGCGTCTTGGCGGCGAGGGCCTGTTCGACGCCGGGCGCAAGAGGAGGCTGCCGTTCCTCCCGCGCCGCATCGCCATCGTCACGTCGCCGTCCGGCGCGGTGATCCACGACATGTGCACCGTGCTCACGCGCCGCTTCCCGAACGTGGAGATACGCCTCTACCCGGTGAAGGTGCAGGGCCCGGGCGCGAAGGAGGAGATCGTCTCCGGGATCGCCTTCTTCAACGACCCGTCCGCGTCCTGGCGGCCGGACGTGCTGATAGTGGGCCGGGGCGGCGGCTCGGTCGAGGACCTCTGGGCGTTCAACGAGGAGTGCGTGGTGAGGGCCGTGGCGGCGTCCGGCGTGCCGGTGGTGAGCGCCGTGGGCCACGAGACGGACTTCACGCTCTGCGACTTCGCGGCCGACGTGCGCGCCGGCACCCCGTCCATCGCGGCGGAGCTCGTGGCGCCGGTGAAGGAGAAGCTCGTGCGGCAGATCCGCGACCTGTCCGCGAGGCTCGCGCGCACTCCACAGTACGCCTGCGACACGCTCGCGCAGCGCGTCGACCACCTCTCCGCGCGGCTCGCCTCCTCGCTCCGGGGCTCGCTCGCGAGGGCGGAGGCGCGCCTTTCGCGGTCCTCCCAGTCGCTGGCGCCGCTCGTGCGCGAGGCCGCCGCCCGGGCGGAGAGCCGTCTCGTGCGGTGCTCCCAGCGCCTCTCGCCGCTGGTGCGGGAGGCGGCGTCGCGGGCCGACGTGCGCCTCGCCGCCGCCAGGGCGAAGCTGGGCCTCCTCGACCCCGCGAATCCGCTGAAGCGCGGATATTCCATGACTTTCGACGCTCGCGGGCGCATAGTGCGCAGGGCGCAGGACGTCCGCCCGGGCGACGAGCTCACGACGCGCCTCGGCGAGGGCTCCGCGGTCAGCCGTGTGGTATAATCGCGGCACTATGAGAACGCTTTGCGTCATTGACCTCATGCCCTTTCTGTACCGGGGGCACTTCGCATTCCTCAACAGGCCGCGCATGACGTATTCGGGGCTGAACACGTCCGCCCTGCTCGGCTTCGTGAACGGGATGACCGCGGTGCTGAAGGAGCTCTCCCCCACCCACGCCGCGCTGGCGATGGACCCCGAGGGGAAGACGTTCCGGCACGAGGCCTTCCCGATGTACAAGGCGCAGCGGGAGAAGATGCCGGAGGACCTCGCGGCGAACATACCGTACTCGTTCGAGGTCGCGGACGCGCTGAACGTGCCCGTGCTGCGCCTGGCCGGATTCGAGGCGGACGACATAATCGGCACGCTCGCCGCGCGCGCCGTCGCGGACGGGTTCGACGGCGTCTACGTGGTCACGCCGGACAAGGACGCCGCCCAGCTCGTGACCGACAGGGTCCGCCTCTTCCGCCCTGGCAAGGGATCCGCGCCGTCCGAGGTGCTGGGGGAGGCGGAGGTCGTGGAGCGCTGGGGGCTCTCGTCGCCCCGGCAGATGATCGACTACCTCGCCCTCGCCGGGGACTCCTCGGACAACATACCCGGCGTGAAGGGCATCGGGGAGAAGTCCGCCGCGAAGCTGCTGCGGCAGTGGGGCTCGATAGAGTCCATCATCGAGCACGCCTCCGAGATCCCGGGGGCGGCGGGCGAGAAGATCCGCGCCGGCGCGGACGACGCGAGGGCGTCCAGGTTCCTCACGGAGATCCGCACGGACGTGCCGGTCGAGCTCGACTGGGACTCGTGCCGGATCGTCCAGCCGGACCCGGAGAGGCTCCGGGCGGTGTGCGCGAAGTACGAGCTCTACGGCCTCGCCAGGCGCTTCGGCATCCAGCTCACGGCCGAGGGCGCGAGGGCGGAGGAGACGTCCGCCCCGGCGGCGCCGGCGGAGTCCGCCCCCGTGCTCACGATCCGCGACGTGCCGCACCGGTACGGCCTCGTCACCACGCTCGACGGTGCGCGGGCGCTGGCGAGGGAGCTCGAGGCCGCGCCGCGCTTCGCGTTCGACACGGAGACGACCGGCACGGACGCGCGCACTGCCGCCCTCGTGGGGATGAGCTTCGCCGTGGAGCCGGGGCGCGCCTGGTACGTGGCCGTGCCGCGAGGCGGCGCGCCGTCGCCGTCGGACGACCTCTTCTCCCTCGCGCCGCCGGCGGGCGAGAGCGCGAGGGACATGGTGCAGGCGTTCGCGGCGGCGTTCGCCGACCCGTCCAAGACCCTGGTCGCGCAGAACGCCAAGTTCGACGTCACGCTCCTGCGCCGCTACGGCATACGCTTCGGCTCCGTCGTGCACGACACGATGCTCGAGCACTACGTGCTGGACGCGGCGGCGAGGCACGGGATGGACGCGATGGCCAGGGAGCTCCTCGGCTACGCGCCGATCCCGATCGAGAGCCTCATCGGCGTGAAGGAGCGCGGGAAGCCGCAGAGGAGCATGGGCGACCTGGCGCCGGAGGACGTGCGGGACTACGCCGCGGAGGACGCGGACGTGACCCTGCGGCTCGAGGACGCGCTGCGCCCGAAGGTCGCGGAGGCGGGCCTCCTCGCGGCGCTCGAGGGGAGCGAGGAGCCGCTCGTCGAGGTGCTGGCGGACATGGAGGCGGAGGGCGTGCGGATAGACGTCTCGGCGCTGCGCGCGTACGGCGTGTCGCTCGACCGGGAGATCCAGGGGCTCGTGAAGTCCATCATGTCGTACGGCGAGCCCGGCATGAACGTGGATTCGCCGAAGCAGATAGGTGAGCTGCTCTTCGACAGGCTCGGGCTCGACTCCGCCGGCGTGAAGCGCACGACGAAGGGGCACTGGTCCACGGACGAGAAGACCCTCCAGGGGATCGTGGGCCTGCATCCCGTGGTGTTCGACATCCTCGAGTACCGCGCCTGCTCGAAGCTCAAGTCGACGTACGTGGAGAAGCTGCCGCAGTACATAGACCCGTCCGACGGGAGGGTGCACACCACGTTCGCGCAGTCGCTCACCGAGACGGGGCGGCTCTCGTCGAGCAATCCGAACCTCCAGAACATCCCGGTGCGCACGGAGCGCGGCAAGAACATCCGCGCCGCGGTCGTCCCGCGCGACGGCGACCACCTGCTCGTGTCCGCCGACTACTCGCAGATAGAGCTGCGCCTCATGGCGGCGATGAGCCGGGACGGGGCCATGATGGACGCGTTCGCCAGGGGCGAGGACATACACCGCGACACGGCGGCGCGCGTCTTCGGCGTGAGGCCGGAGGACGTGACGCCCGAGCAGCGCTCGAAGTGCAAGATGGTGAACTTCGGCATAATCTACGGGATATCCGCGTTCGGCCTGGCCCAGCGGCTGAAGGTCACGCGCACGGAGGCGGCGGAGCTCATCGACACGTACTTCAGGCTGTACCCGTCCGTGCGGAAGTACATGGACGACGCGGTGGCGAAGGCCCGCAAGGCCGAGTACGCGGAGACGCTGCTCGGCCGCAGGCGCACCCTGCGGGACATCAACTCGCGGAACGCCACGGCGCGGATGGCCGCCGAGCGCGACGCCATAAACACCCCGGTGCAGGGGACGGCGGCGGACATGATAAAG
>CAVERN010000001.1:19793-49116 GCA_963618095.1 bacterium
GCTGATGCACCGCCGCCGCGCGCTGCCCGAGCTGACGGCGAGCAACTTCAACACTCGCTCGTTCGGCGAGCGCGTCGCGCTCAACATGCCCATCCAGGGCACGGCGGCGGACATGATAAAGCTCGCCATGGTGCGCGTCGCGGCGTCCCTCCGCAAGGCCGGGCTGAAGGCGAAGATGGTGCTGCAGATACACGACGAGCTCCTCTTCGACGTGCCGAAGGACGAGGTGGACCAGGTGGTGGAGATCGCGAGGCGCGAGATGGAGGGGGCCATGGACGTCGGCGTGCCGATAGTGGTCTCCGTGGGCGTCGGGCGCAGCTGGCTCGAGGCGCACTGACGGGCGGTTGCGTCCGCTGCGGGCTTTTGGTATAATTCGCGCAATTTCATCGGTTTTTCGGGCGAGGACCACCAAGCCCGGGTTATCGTGCGGGGTTCAGATGGCAAGTGCAGACGACAAAGCGATTGAAGTGACGGGCACCGTCGTGAAGGTGCTCCCGGCGACCATGTACACGGTTCGCCTCGAGAACGGCCACGAGATTCTTGCCCACATTTCCGGCAAGATGAGGAAGTTCTTCATCAAGATCGCGATCGGCGACAAGGTGACGGTCGAGATCTCTCCATACGATCTCGCCAAGGGTCGCATAACGTATCGCCACAAGACCTGATCCCCTCCGCGTGTCGGCCCGATGGTGAATCTGCCTGACAGGGCGGCGGCGGCGCCGAGGGCTCTCGCCCACCGGGAGCTTGTCGATCTTCTTGCCTGGCCCGACATGCGCGAGCTGTGCGGCGCGGCCTATTCGGTGAAGGCGCGCGAGTCCGGCCGAAGGGTCTCCGTGCGCGCGCTCGTGGAGTGCGGCAACGTCTGCGAGAAGGACTGCCTCTACTGCGGCATACGCAGGGGCAACGGCAGCGTGCGCCGGTACGAGATGGACGGCGACGAGGTGGTGCGCGAGGCGAGGCTGGCGTTCGAGTCCGGGTTCGGAAGCCTCGTGCTCCAGTCCGGCGAGCTCACGGGCGAGGCCCATGCGTCCCGGATCGAGGGCGTCCTGCGGCGCATACGCTCGTTCGGCGGCGACGCCTTCGGAGTCACGCTGAGCCTCGGCGAGCAGACGGAGGAGACCTACCGGCGCTGGCGCGAGGCCGGGGCGCACAGGTATCTCCTGCGGATAGAGACCTCCCGCCCGTCGCTGTACGCCAGGCTGCATCCCGCGGACCACCTGTGGGAGAGGCGGCTCGAATGCCTGCGCGCGCTGCGCCGGTGCGGCTATCAGGTCGGAAGCGGGGTGATGTGCGGGCTGCCCGGGCAGACGCTTGACGACCTGGCCTCCGACATCGAGTTCTTCGCCTCGGAGGACGTGGACATGATCGGGATGGGGCCGTACATCCCGCATCCCGACACCCCGCTCGGGGCGGGCGCGGAATGGTCGGAGGGGGTCGCGGCGAAGCGCCTGGAGCTCGCCCTGCGCATGATAGCCGTCGCGCGGCTGCATCTCCACGACGTGAACATCGCCGCGGCGACGGCCCTGGAGGCGCTCGCCCCCGACGGGCGCGAGAGGGGGCTGCTGTCCGGCGCGAACGTGGTCATGCCGAACGTGACCGAGGACGGGTGCCGCTCGGCGTACCGCCTCTACCCCGGCAAGCCCGGGGCGGGGGGCGATCCCGCCGCGCTGCGCGCGGAGCTGGATCGGCGCGCGGCGTCCATCGGCGAGACGGTGGGGTGGAACGTCCGCGGGGACTCCCCGCACTGGGGGAGAAGATGAAGGTCGCCGTGGGCCTTTCCGGGGGGGTGGACTCCTCTGTCGCCGCGCTTCTGCTCAAGGAGGCCGGGCACGAGGTCACGGGCGTGACGATGCGGCTCTGGCGCGGCGGGGGACGGTACCGCGGCGGCGACCGCGACGCCTGCTTCGGCCCGCGCGAGGCGGAGGACATCGAGCGGGCGGCGGACATCGCCCGCTCGCTCGGCATCGGCTACCGGGTCGTCGACTGCGCCGAGGAGTACGAGCGGGCGGTGGTCGGATACTTCCGCGAGACGAGTCTCAGGGGGCTGACGCCGAACCCGTGCGTGATGTGCAACGCGGCGGTCAAGTTCGGGCTCCTCCCGCGGAGGGCGAGGCGGGACGGCCTCGCCTTCGACCGCTTCGCGACGGGGCACTACGCGAGGATCGAGCGCGTGGACGGAGGACGCCTCGCCGTCCGCCGGGCGGCGGACGCCGGCAAGGACCAGAGCTACTTCCTCTACAGGCTCTCGCAGGAGCAGCTCGCCGGGACGATGTTCCCGCTGGGCGCGCTGACGAAGGCGGAGGTGCGGGAGGTGGCGCGCGGGCACGGCCTGGCGACGGCGGACCGCGTGGATTCGCAGGACTTCTACTCCGGGGACAAGGACGAGCTGATCGGGGCGGCGGACCGCGAGGGCGACATAGTGGACCTTGCCGGGAACGTGGTGGGGCGCCACAGCGGGTTCTGGCACTTCACCGTCGGCCAGCGCAAGGGCATAGGCGTGTTCGGGCCGGAGCCGCGCTACGTGGTGCGCCTCGACGCCTGCCGGAACCGGGTGGTCGTGGGAAGCCGCGCGGAGGCGGTCGCCAGGCGCTTCGCGGTCGGGGACATGCGCTGGATGGGCCGCGCCGAGGGCGATGGCGAGATCCGGTGCCGGGTCAAGATACGGAGCACCGGCGAGCCCGCGGGCCCGGTCACCCTGTCGCGGGGGGTCTGCGTCGCGGACGGCGGAGGCCTCTTCGGCGTCGCGCCGGGGCAGTCCGCCGTGTTCTACGACGACGGAGGCAGGATCATCTGCGGCGGGGTCATCCAAGGGCTTGCGGACGGAGAGCCTCTTTGATATAATCTCCGCCGTTTTTTTGTCCGTTTGGAGAAAGTTTCGCAGATGGCAATAGTTCTCGGCCTTCCGAAGGGGAGTTTGCAGGAATCGACCTTCGCGCTGTTCAAGCGCGCGGGCTTCAACGTCGTGTGCTCCTCGCGCAGCTACATCCCGTCGATAGACGACCCCGACATAAAGTGCCGCCTGCTCCGTCCGCAGGAGATGAGCCGCTACGTCGAGCTCGGCCTCCTTGACGCGGGCATCTGCGGGTACGACTGGGTCTACGAGAACGGGTCGGACGTGCAGGAGGTCTGCGAGCTCAGCTACTCGAAGGCCACGTCCAACCCCGTGCGCTGGGTCCTGGCGGTCCCGAACGACTCGAAGATAAAGTCGGTCAAGGATCTTCAGGGCAAGCGGATCTCCACCGAGGCGGTCGGCCTCACGAAGCGGTATCTCAGGAAGAACGGCGTGAAGGCCGACGTGGAGTTCAGCTGGGGCGCCACCGAGGTGAAGGCCCCCGAGCTCGTGGACGCGATCGTGGACCTCACGGAGACCGGCTCCTCGCTCCGTGCGAACAACCTGCGGATAGTCGACACCATCCTGACCTCCACCACCCGCATGATAGCGAACAAGAAGTCGTGGAGGAACGCGGCGAAGCGCGCGAAGATCGAGCAGCTCAGGATGCTTCTCCTTGGCGCGCTCGACGCCCAGCGCCGGGTGCTTCTGAAGCTCAACGCGCCGATCAAGGGCCTCGACGGGATCCTGAAGGCGCTGCCCGCCCTGCACGCGCCCACCGTGAACAAGCTCAACGACCCCGCCTGGTTCGCGGTGGAGACCGTCGTGGAGGAGGGCCAGGTGCGCGACCTGATCCCCACGCTCCGCAGGGCGGGGGCGACCGGGATAATCGAGCTCGCCCTCAACAAGGTCATCTTCTAGCAGTACACGCCGAGTTCCGGCGCGCGTGTGCGGCGGAACGCAGTCACCAACCAAAGGAGAAACAAAGATGGGTTCCATCAAGAAGAAACGCCGCAAGAAAATGTCGAAGCACAAGTACGACAAGCGCATGAAGGCGCTGCGGCACAAGAACAAGTAGGCCTGCCTCGCAGGCGGAAGGGGAGGCCCCGGGCTGCTCTGGCCCGGGGTCTCTCTTTCGCGGCATTCTCTTCGCGCGCGGGCGCGCCGGCCCGGGTTTGTGGTATACTTCGCGGCATGGAAAAGAAGAGAAGATCAGTGGACAGGGCGGCCCGGGGCGGAGTTCCGCTCTACTGCTGGGCCGTCGCCGCGCTGGCGGCTGTCGCGGCGGCCTGGCTGGCGTTCGCCCTGCTGCGCGCGCCGAGCGCGGAGCAGGATTCCGGGGATGGCGACGCTCCGTCCGCCCGCGTCGCGAAGCGCAGGGCGGCGCGGAAGGCCCGCCTCGCGGCGGGCCGCGCGGACAGGCCCAGGCCCGTGCGGGAGCGGAGGGCGCGCCCGGCGGCGCGCGCGGCGGCGCCGGAAGGGGAGATGCCGCTGTCGGCCGAGGACCAGAGGCTTTCGGACGGGATCCAGTCCGCGCTGGACGACGAGAACCTGGGCTCGGTGCGCCAGCTGGCCGAGCTCGCCGCGAAGAGCGGCTCCGCGGAGGTGCGCCGGGATGCGGTCGACGCGCTCGCCTGGTTCGGGGAGAAGGCTCTGGTGGAGCTTACCATGTTCATGGCGGATCCGGACGGCGACGTGCGCGACGCCGCCTGCGATGCGTGGCGGACGGCCGTCTCGCAGATAGAGGATCCCGAGGCGCGCGGCGACATCGCCCTCATGGGCATGAAGGCCGTGCGCAGCCGGGACCATCTCGAGTTCATGGTGATGGAGATCAACGACCTCTCGAATTCGCGGCAGATCCGGATTCTCGAGGACCTGATCGGCGGCGAGAACCAGGTGGCGGCGTCCGTCGCGCGCGAGCACTACGAGTTCGTGACCGGCGAGCCCTACGAGGGGCCGGAGGCCGCCGCGAAGTGGCTGGAGGAGAACCCAGACGAGGATTCGGGCGACGATTCGGCCGCCGGGGACTGACGCATCGTTTTGTGGTATACTCTTGCTCATCGGAAAAAGAAAGGGACGGTTGTCAAATGCAGAACAGACGTGATTTCCTGAAGGGCGTGGCGGCGGCGGGGGCGTTCTCCATCGTGCCATCCGGCGTGCTTCGCGGCGAGACCGCGCCGTCGAACCAGCTCACCCGCGCGCTCATCGGCTTCGGCTCGATCGCGCACTCCGCGAACCACCTGCCGTTCAAGGGCTCGCGCCTGATCGGCCTTTGCGACCCGTACGAGGCCCGCGTCGCGGCGGGCCTCAAGGCGGCGGCCGACAAGGGGTTCGGCAAGGTCAAGGCGTACGGGAACTTCCTCGAGCTGCTCGCCGACAGGGACGTGGACATCGTCCACATCTGCACTCCGCCGCACTGGCACGGCTGCATGAGCGTGATGGCGGCGAACGCCGGCAAGGACATCTGGTGCGAGAAGCCCATGACCCGCACGGTCGGCGAGGGCAGGCGCGTCATGGAGGTCGTCCAGGCCAGGAAGCGCATGTTCCGCCTCAACACCTGGTTCCGCTTCCAGGGCACGTTCTACGGGTTCGGCACCACGGTGGAGCCAATCAGGCAGGTCGTGGAGAACGGGCTTCTCGGCGCGGGCCCCATCAAGTGCACGTTCGGCGCCGGCCAGGGCTTCAGCTGGAAGTTCTTCTGGTCCGGCCGCGTCAACGCGGCGCCCGAGCCCGTCCCGCAGGGGTTCGACTGGGACATGTGGCTTGGCCCCGCGCCGTGGAAGCCCTACACGGCCCACCGCGCCGGCACGTCGTTCCGCGGCTACTGGGACTACGACTCCGGCGGGCTCGGCGACATGGCGCAGCACTACCTCGACCCGCTCCAGTACCTCCTCTGCAAGGACGAGACGAGCCCCGTCAAGGTCGACTACTCCGGCCCCGTGCAGCATCCCGAGGCGGTCGGCCGCTTCGACCGCATCACGCTCACCTACGCCGACGGCACCGAGGTCGCGCTCGACGGCGACGAGACGCTGAAGGGCGAGCCCCTCCTGCGCGGCTCCAACGGCCTGTGCGTGTACCCCAGGGCGAAGGACGGCAAGACCCTGCGCCTCAAGGACGCGAACGGATGGTGGGCGGAGGAGAAGGTGCTGAAGACCCTGGCGGACCTCCCGAAGCCGGCCCCGCAGCAGACGGACTTCATCGACAGCTGCAAGAGCCGCAGGAAGTTCGCGCTGAACGAGTCGAACGGCTTCCGCTCCTGCACGATGTTCAACCTCGGCATCGCGGCGGAGCGCCTTGGCCGCGGCTTCCGGTTCGACCCGGACACGCTGCACGCGGTCGACGACCCCGCCGCCGACCGCTTCCTCTACCAGACCATGCGCGAGCCGTGGCGCTCGGAGATGTGGGGCTGATCCCCGCGGGACGTCGATTCATACGGAAGGAGTTGTGCGAAAGATGAAGATGAAGAGCCTTGTTTTCTGCGCGGCCGCCGCCGCCGCGGCGTGCGCCGCCGGCGCGGACCCGAATCCCTTCGCGAGCTACGACGCCGCGATGAAGCCCGTGAAGTCCGACCCGATGGCGGTAGAGTGGCAGGACGCCGGCCGCGGCGCGATCGCGGCGAAGACTGGCGACGAAGTGCTCGCCGGGTTCGCGGAGAGCGCGGAGAGCGCCGCCGCCCTGCTCGCCGAGGTCAAGACGGCGTACGCCACGGACCCGGCGGTCGCGGCGCAGGTCGCCGCCGTCAGCCAGTACGTGATGCGCGCCAGGCCCGGGTGGTGGCGGTTCTGGACCTGGTTCTCCGACTCGCCCCGCGAGGTCTGGACCGCGGCGCTGCTCGACGCCGCGGCGAAGGGCGGCGACCAGTACCGCAAGATGTTCTTCCTCGACCAGCTGCGCTGGTGCGGGTTCGCCGAGCAGGCGGACGCCGTGCGCAGCGTCGGGAAGAAGTCCGGCGACCGCGCGGTGGCGCAGATGTCCGACGTCGTGGCGACGGAGCTCTCCTCGGGGCGGTCCGCCTCGCCCTGCCGCAAGTGCTGCCGCTGCCCGTACGGTAGCTGGGCGCTCACGCTGCCGTTCGACGCGATGAACGCCGGCCACCTCATCGTGGAGAAGGGCAAGGACGGCAAGCCGAAGGCGACGCTCCTGTGGCGCTGGGGCAGCCCGTTCACGGTCGCCGGGGACGACCTCGTGGTCGACGCCGGCCGCGTCACGCTGACGTTCGGCAACCACAAGCCCAAGGACCTCCCGCAGGACAAGAGCGCCTGGCGGCGCGACCGCGTCGAGATGACGGTCCGCGGCGACTGGGCGTCCTGCACGTACACGAAGGTGGACGGCAACGGCAGGACGGTCGGAGGCGTCAGCACGTTCTCCGGGAGGCGCAACCCTCCCATCGGCGCGGCGCCGGACATCAGGGCCGCGGTGCGCGGAGAGCCGATCAACCTGCTCGCGGGCACCATCGCCGACTTCGAGCTGATGGAGGCGGGGAAGGTCAACGGCTGGACCCTGAAGGACGGCGTCCTCTCCAACCGCATACAGCGCGACGAGAAGGGCAAGTCGCTCCACAGGAACGGGAACCTGCGCACGAAGCGCGCGGACTTCTTCGACTTCAACCTCAAGTACGACGTCCGCGTGCTGCCGGGCTGCAACTCGGGCGTCTATCTGCGCGGCATCTACGAGATACAGGTCCTCGACAGCTACGGCAAGCCCGTGGACTGCCACAACATGGCCGCGTACTACGGGCGCGTCGCGCCCAGCGTCTCCGCCGAGAAGAAGGCCGGCGAGTGGCAGAGCGTGGACGTCACGCTCTACAGGCGCCACCTCACGGTCGTGCTGAACGGGGTCAAGATCATCGACAACGCGCCGGTGGTCGGCATCACGGGCGGCGCCATGACCTCCAACGAGTTCGTGGACGGGCCGCTCTACATCCAGGGCGACCATTCCGACGCCGACTTCAGGAACATGGTCCTCACGCCGCTGAAGTGACGGCGGCGCGGGGAGTTGCTGTGCCGGGACGGTGGGCGAATGGAGCGAGGGGGGAAGGAAATGGTCGGAGCGACGAGATTTGAACTCGTGACCTTTTGCACCCCAAGCAAACGCGCTACCAGACTGCGCTACGCCCCGACGGTAAGTCAAAAACGGGGCGGATTATACCAAACCGCCCCCGCCGGCGCAAGGGGCTAGGGCCGGCGAGGCATTCGGGACGCGGGAAGAGCCAAGTTAAGGAGGAGAGGAAATGAGCTACCAGGAAGCGAGGAGCAAGTACGCCGCGCTCGGCGTGGACACCGAGAAGGCCATAAAGGCCCTGCAGAAGATCGCCATCTCGATGCACTGCTGGCAGGGCGACGACGTGTGCGGGTTCGAGAACGACGCGGGCGCGACGGGCGGCATCCAGACCACGGGCAACTATCCGGGCAAGGCCCGCACGCCCGAGGAGCTGATGCAGGACGTCGAGTTCGCGATGTCCCTCATCCCCGGCAGGCACCGCCTCAACCTCCATGCGTGCTACGGCATCCACCGCGACGGCCTCGTCGACCGCGACAAGATCGGCCCCGAGCAGTTCGAGCCGTGGGTGAAGTGGGCGAAGAGGACGGGCGTGAAGCTCGACTTCAACCCCACCTTCTTCTCTCACGCGAACGTGAAGGACGGCTTCACGCTGGCCAGCCCGGACAGGAAGATCCGCGCCTTCTGGGTCAGGCACGGCATCCAGTGCCTCAAGATCGCCGAGTACTTCGGCAGGGAGCTCAAGAGCCCGTGCGGCATCAACTTCTGGATGCCGGACGGCCTGAAGGACGACCCCTCCGACCGCCTCGGCCCGCGCCGGCGCATGGCCGACTCGCTCGACAGGATCTTCGCGGCGAAGTACGACAGGAAGCTCGTCACGCCGTTCCTCGAGTCCAAGCTCTTCGGCATCGGCGTGGAAAGCTACACGGTGTGCTCGCACGAGTTCGTGATGGGCTACGCGCTCAGGAAGGGCATCCTCGCGCTGCTCGACATGGGGCACTTCCACCTCACGGAGAACGTGGCGGACAAGATCAGCTCGTTCCTGATGTTCTTCGGCAAGGTGGCGTTCCACATCTCGCGCCCCGTGCGCTGGGACTCCGACCACGTGATCCGCGTGAACGACGACCTGCGCGGCGCCGCGCACGAGATCGTGCGCATGGGCCCGGAGAACTTCATCATCGCGCTCGACTACTTCGACGCCTCGATCAACCGCGTGGCGGCGTGGGTGCTCGGCATGCGCAACATGCAGAAGGCGCTGCTCGAGGCGCTGCTCGAGCCGAGGGAGACGCTGAGGGAGCTCCAGGACGGCGCGCAGTTCACCGAGCAGCTCGTGCTGCAGGAGGAGCTCAAGACCTACCCGATGGGGGCCGTGTGGCAGGAGTTCTGCGACCGCGCGGGCCAGCCGGCGGACGAGACGTGGATGGCGGACGTGCTCAGGTACGAGCGCGACGTGCTCTCCGCCCGCCGCTAAGGAGTCGTAAAATAAGCAGTTGCGTTTGAAGGCGCGAAATGAGATAATCACAAGCCATCAATTGAACCAATAGGAGGATTCAGTCATGAAGAAGAGGAATGAAGGATTTACGCTCGTCGAGCTGCTCGTTGTCATCGGCATTCTCGGCATTCTGATGGGTGCGCTGTTCCCGGCGATCTCGTCCGCGATGATAAAGGCCAATCTCTCGGCGTGCGGCATGCGCGGCCGCAACCTGTTCGTGGCCATCACGTCCGCGAACACGGAGCGCGAGGCCCTGGGCCTCGGCAACGTGTGGCCCAAGACGCAGGCCGAGGACGGGGCCGACACCAACACCGACCCGCTCTCCGGCGCGGTCTCCTCCGGCGCGGACTACTTCACCTACCTCTTCGACATGGCGAAGATCACCGACTCCACGCAGTGGAAGCCGTACGTCAGCGGCGTCGACCTCTCGGTGCTGAACGGCGCGGGCGTGCCCGCGATCCCGAACGGCGCGACGAAGATCGACGGCAAGAACCTCCTCTGGTGCGTGGCGGCGAACGTCACCGACGAGATCTCGGACGTCTACCCCGTGCTCTTCTCCCGCAACATCCCCGTCAGCGCGATGAAGACCTACGAGAAGACCTACGACGGCGGCTCCACCGAGCTGAAGATCGGCAAGAGCAACGGCGCCAAGTACGACACGCCCTTCTCCAACAAGGCCTTCGTGCTGATCCGCAAGGGCGGCGCCGTGATCACGCAGACGGCCAAGTACGCCCTCACGTCCGTGATGTTCAACAAGCAGCCGTACACGATCGACGCCGACCCGGCCCCGCAGTTCCTCGACGTCGAATAGCGCGTGCTCGTAAAGGTCGCCATAGACCTTGCCCTCGACCGGCTCTTCACTTACGAAGTGCCGGTCGATTTGTCTGGTAGGATAAGGGTGGGGCAGCTGCTCCGCGTGCCTTTCGGGCATCGGGAGGCGAGGGGGTTCGCCCTCTCGCTCGAGGACGGGGCGGGCGCCGGGGAGGAGCCGCCATCGCCCGCGCGGTACGCGATCAGGCCGGTCCTGGGCATTGCGGACGAGGCCCCGTTCTTCTCCCCGCAGATGCTCAGGCTCGTCAGGTGGATGGCCTCGTACACCTGCTCGCCGATCGAGACGTGCCTCCGCTCCGCGGTGCCCGCCGCGGTGCTGAAGCCGAACGCCAGGCCGAAGGAGCGCCTGTTCGTCGAGCCGGCCGCCGACGCGCCCGGCGCCGGGCTTACGGCCTATCAGCGCGAACTTCTCGGAAACATTGCGCGGGTGGGCGGCGGATGGGTGCAGCAGCTCTGCCGCGAGTTCGCCACCACGCCCGCGACCCTGCGCGCGCTCGCGTCGAAGGGCGCGGTGTCCATCGCGCCCCGCGCGCAGAGGCGCGACCCGCTCGCCGGGCGCAGGGTGGTGGCGTCGAGCCCCCTCGAGCTGAACGCCATGCAGCGCGAGGCCCTCGAGCTGATTTCAGGCGGCACGGGGACGCCGCCGCGACCGGTGCTGCTCCACGGGGTGACGGGCTCCGGCAAGACGGAGGTGTACCTCCAGGCGATCGCGCGCGAGCTGGATGCCGGGCGCGGCGCGATAGTCCTCGTGCCGGAGATATCGCTCACGCCACAGACGGTGCGCCGCTTCGCCGGACGCTTTGGCGGCAGGGTCGCGGTGCTCCACTCCGCCCTCTCGGACGGCGAGCGCTACGACGAGTGGCACCGCATCCGCACCGGAGAGGCGCGGGTCGTGGTGGGACCGCGCAGCGCGGTGTTCGCGCCCGTGAGGGACCTCGGGCTGATAGTCGTGGACGAGGAGCACGACCCGAGCTACAAGCAGGACGAGGCCCCTCGGTACAACGCGCGCGACGTCGCCGTTGTGCGCGGGACGCTCGAGGGCTGCCGGGTGGTGCTCGGCTCCGCCACCCCGTCGCTCGAGACCTGGCTGAACGCCAGGCGGGGGAAGTACGCCCTTGCGTCCATGGCCTCCCGCGTCGCGGGGCACCCGATGCCGACCGTGCATCTCCTCGACCTCGGCGAGGAGTGCGAGGCGTACGCCTCCGCCCCGATATTCTCGAAGTTCCTGCTCGACGCGATCGCCGAGCGCGTCCGGAGGGGCGAGCAGACCATCCTGTTCCTGAACAGGCGCGGCTACTCCCGCGTCTGCGAATGCCGGGGGTGCGGCTACGTGGCCAGCTGCCCGAACTGCAGCGCCTCGTACACGTACCATTCCGCGGACCGCTGCCTCCGGTGCCACATCTGCGGCGGGTGGACCGCGCCGCCGGCGTCGTGCCCGGACTGCGGCGGGCACGACTTCGCGTATTCGGGAGTGGGCACCCAGCGCGCCGAGCTGGCCCTGCGCAAGTGCTTCCCCGCCGCCCGCATACTGCGCATGGACGCCGACTCGACGTCCCGGAAGAACTCGCACGACGACATCCTCTCGAAGTTCCGCGCGCGCGAGGCCGACGTCCTCATCGGCACGCAGATGATCGCGAAGGGGCTCGACTTCCCGAACGTGACGCTGGTGGGGGTGCTCAACGCCGACGCGTCGCTGAACATGCCACACTTCCGGGCGGCGGAGCGCACCTTCCAGCTGATCGCGCAGGTCTCCGGGCGGGCGGGGCGGGCCGAGAAGCCCGGGGAGGTGTTCATCCAGACGTTCCACCCGGACGAGTTCGTGATCCGCGCCGCCGCCGACGCGGACTTCGTGCGGTTCGCCGACGCGGAGCTCGCGGAGCGCGAGGCCGCGAGGCTCCCCCCGTACGTCAGGTTCGCCACGGCGCTGTTCCGCGCCAGGGACTGCGCCCTGGCGCAGCGCTGGGCGGACCTCTACTCGAAGTCCCTCGCCAGATACCCCGGCCTGAGCGTCTCCGAGGCCGTGCCGCCCGCCGTCGAGATGGCGGACGGGTGGTACAGGTTCATGGTGCAGGTGAAGTCGGCGACGGCGAAGTCCATCTCCTCCGCCTGGCGCTGGATAACGGCGGCGCGGCCCCTGCCGAAGGAAGTGCGCGCCGCCATGGACGTGGACGCCCTGCGCGTGATGTAGCGCCCCAGCCGGGCGGCCGCTCCGCCGGGCGTCGCCCGATGTGGTAAAATACGCGCCATGAAAAAGGAAGATCTGCTGAAGCACGTAAGGTCAACGCTGGTGAGGGAGTTCGGCTGCGACGAGGCCAAGGTCGTCCCGGAGGCCCGGTTCTACGAGGATCTCGACCTCGACTCCATAGACGCGGTGGACCTCATCGTGCGCCTGAGGAACGAGCACAGCATCGACGTCAAGCCCGACGACTTCAATTCCATCCGCACGGTCGGGGATCTCCTGGACGTGCTCGCGAGGCTCACCGGGGAGCCGGAGCAGAGGTAGGCGGGCGCGCAGGTGGCGGACACGCAGGTCATCATGCCGCCGGCCGGCAACTGCCGGGACCCGGAGGTGCTGTCGTGGGAGGGGCGGGACGGCTCCTTCGCCGCGGAGCTCCGCTTTGGCGCGGACGGCGAGTGGTTCTCCGGCCACTTCCCGGGGTTCCCCGTGCTCCCCGGCGTCGCGCAGCTCTTCTTCGTGCGGCGCTTCGCGAGGCGCGCGTTCCCGGAGTTCCCGGACGCCGCGTCCTACCGCAGGATAAAGTTCAGGCGCCTGGTGCGTCCGGGCGAGACCGTGCTCCTCGAGGTGAGGCGCACAGGCCCCGGGGCGTTCTCGTTCAGCATGTCCGTGGGCGGCGAGGTCGCCTCCTGCGGGACGGTGGAGGGCCTCGGGTCATGAGCGCGGACGGCGGAAGCGCTCTTGCCGGCCTTCTTGCTCACCGTCCCCCGATGGTGATGCTCTCCGAGGTCGTCTCGCTGGACGCCGCCGGCTCGGCGAGGGCCGTGGCCGACGTCTCCGACGGCTCGATCTTCTACGACCCGGAGCTCGGCGGAGTGCCGGCGTGCGCGGCCATCGAGTACATGGCCCAGACGGTCGCGCTCGCCGTCGGCGCGGCCAGGCGCGCGAGGCGGCAGGGGCCGAAGGTCGGCTTCCTGCTCGGCACGCGCAGGATGGACGTGGCGACGCCGGCCTTCAGGTGCGGCGCGAGGTACGAGGTCTCGGCGAAGTGCGCGTACGCCGACGAGGAGTTCGCCTCGTTCGACTGCGAGATCGTCGGCCCCGGCGGAGAGACGGTGGCGAGCGCGTCGCTCACCGCCTTCCAGCCGCCGGGCGACCCGGAGAGGTTCGCGGAGGGCATGAGGATGCCAGGAGAGCGGGGAGGAATGCAGTGAGCGAGGCAGGTGGCGGGAGAAGCGTGATAGTGACCGGGTCGAGCCGCGGGATCGGCAGGGCGATCGCCGAGGCCCTGGCGGCCGACGGGTACCGGGTGGTGACGCACTCGGTTCGCACCGGGGGCACGGATCTCGTGTTCGACGTGGCGGACCGCGCGGCGGCCGCCGCCGCGCTTGGACGGTGGGTGCAGGAGAACGGGGCCCCGTACGCCGTGGTGCTGAACGCCGGCATCGCCATGGACAGCGCGTTCCCGGCGATGGAGGACGGCGCGTGGGACCGCGTGCTCCGCACGGACCTCGACGGCTTCTACAACGTGCTCAAGCCGCTTGTCCTGCCGATGGTGCAGACCCGCCGGCCCGGGCGGATCGTGGCGATCTCCTCCGTCTCCGGCGTGATGGGCAACCGCGGGCAGGCCAACTACGCCGCGGCGAAGGCCGGCCTGATCGGGGCGGCGAAGTCGCTGGCGGTGGAGCTGGCGAGGCGCGGCATAACGGTGAACTGCGTGGCGCCGGGGGTGATCGAGACCGAGATGACGGAGCAGGTCCCGGCGGACGAGGTCATGCGGGCGATCCCGATGCGCCGCTTCGGGCGGCCGGAGGAGGTCGCGGCGGCGGTGAGGTTCCTCCTCTCCGACGGGGCGTCGTACGTCACGCGCCAGGTGCTGCAGGTGAACGGAGGCCTGACATGAGGCGCAGGGTCGCAGTCGTGGGGGAGGGGATCGTGAGCGCCCTCGGCCACTCCGTCGCGGACGCGTACGCGAGGCTGAAGGAGCCGCGCAACTGCGTGAAGGTCTCGGAGGACCTGAAGTCCTACCGCGGGCTGCACACGAGCCTCTGGGCGCCGTGCGGCTACGTGAGGCCCCCCGAATACGGGCGCAAGACGGTGCGCACGATGAGCCCGGTGTCCGAGATGGCGCTCTTCGCCACCGAGAGGGCCCTGGCGGAGGCCGGGCTGCTCGACGACCAGGCCTCTCTCCGGGGCGGCCGGCTCGGCGTGGCCTACGGGTCGTGCTCCGGCGGCGTCGAGGCGAACCTGGACTTCGCGAGCATCCTCGTCAGACGCGAGGTGCGGAACGTGACGAGCTCCACGTACATCAAGATGATGCCGCAGACGACGGCGGTGAACCTCTCGGTCCACTTCGGGACCACCGGGCGGCTCTTCCCCACGAGCACCGCCTGCACGTCCGGCTCGCTCGCCGTGGGCCTGGCGTACGAGGCGATCGCCGGCGGGGCGCAGGACATGATGATCGCCGGCGGGGCGGAGGAGTTCTCGGTCACGCAGGTGGCGGTGTTCGACACGCTCTTTGCGACGTCCTGCCTGAACGACGCGCCGGAGCTCACGCCGCGCGCGTTCGACTCCTCGCGCACCGGGCTCGTGATAGGCGACGGCGCGGCGACGCTCGTGCTGGAGGAGATGGAGCACGCCAGGGCGCGCGGGGCGAAGATCATCGCGGAGGTTGCGGGGTTCGCCACGAACACGGACGGCACCCACGTCACGCAGCCGAACGCGGCGACGATGGCGAGGGCGCTCGAGCTCTCGCTCGGGGACGCCGGCCTGCCGCCCTCGGCGATCGGGTACGTGAACGCCCACGGCACCGCCACGGCGCTCGGGGACGTCGCGGAGGGGACCGCGACGCACAGCGTGTTCGGCGGCCGCGTCCCGGTCTCCACGATAAAGAGCTACATCGGCCACACGCTCGGCGCGTGCGGGGCGATAGAGGCCGTGATGACGATCGAGATGATGCGCAATGGATGGCTCGCGCCGAACCTGAACCTCTCCAGCCCGGACCCGAAGTGCGGCGAGAACGACTTCATCATGGGCGAGGGGCGCCGGGCGGACGTCGAGTACGCGATGAGCAACAACTTCGCTTTCGGAGGTGTGAACACGTCCGTGATATTCAGGCGGGCGTGACGAGACCGCCGCCGCAGGAGGGGCAGGACCATGAGGACGATACCGGGGAACATAGAGAGGCTGCTCGTGGGCAGGCCGGAGGCCGGCAGGACCCTCCAGGAGCTCATCTCCGCGCGGTGCGGGCTTTCGCGCCGGGCGGCGAAGGCGATCATCGACGGGCGCAGCGTGTGGGTCAACCGCAAGTGCGTGTGGATCGCGCACCACGAGCTGCGCGCCGGAGACGTCGTGGACGTCCCGCGCTCCGTGGTGAGCGCGGCGAGGCGGCAGCCCGGGAGCGACCGGTCCGCCGCCGCCGCGCCGTCCGGGCCTTCCGCCCCAGCGGCGCAGGCCGCGCACCACATCCGCGTGCTGGTGGAGACCCCCGACTATCTCGTGGTGGACAAGCCCGCCGGGCTCGTGAGCTGCGGCGACCCGAAGTCCGTGGAGATGGCGCTCCGCCTGCAGACGCGCATCCCCACCATCGAGGCCGTGCACCGCCTCGACCGCGACACCACGGGATGCCTGCTGATGGCCAAGACCCACGCCGCGTTCTCCGCCGCGGTGGAGGTGTTCAAGACCCATGGCGTGAAGAAGACGTACTCCGCGATCGTGGCCGGACGCTTCCCCCACGCGCACGAGACCGTGGCCGCGCCGCTGGACGGCAGGCCGGCGGTCTCGCACGTCACGAGGGAGACATCCTCCCAGGACGCCTCGCTCCTGAAGGTCAGGATCGAGACCGGCAGGACGAACCAGATACGGCGCCACCTCTCCTCCATCCGCTTCCCGATCCTCGGCGACCGCACCTTCGGCCTGAAGACCGCGCGCGACCCGAGGCTGATGGCGGTGCCGCGGCAGATGCTTCACGCCGCAGAGCTTCAGCTGCCCGACCCGATGCGCGGGGGGAAGGGCGCGATCCGGGCGCACAGCCCGCTCCCGGCGGACTTCCGCCAGTGCCTCCGGGCGTTCGGCATGGGGAAGTGACGGTGGCGGGGAGGGACGCTCCAGCGGTGGACCCGGCGCTGTTCGCGGACGACCCGAACTGGGCGTCGTGCGTGCCGGACATGATGTCCGGCGGCGCAAGGTGCGGGATGCCGGACCACGGCGACTGCTCGCCGCTCGACGTCGACGCCGTCGCGGCCTGCCTCAGGCCAGGCGGCGTCCTCGGCGCGGAGAGGGGCTACGAGGAGCGTCCCGGCCAGATCGACATGCTCAAGGCGATAGCGCGCGCGTTCAACGACAGGTCGCACCTCATGATCGAGGCCGGCACCGGGGTCGGGAAGTCGCTCGCCTACCTCGTGCCCGCCGTGCACTGGGCGGTGCTGAACGACACCCCCGTGGTCGTGTCCACCGCGACGCGCAACCTCCAGGGCCAGCTCGTCTCGAGCGACATCCCGCGCGCCGTGAAGACCGTGGACGCCCCGGTGCGCGTCGCGCTGCTGAAGGGGCGCTCGAACTACCTCTGCCTCCGCGCGCTCGGCGAGCTGATGCAGGACGGCTACTACGGCATGGGCGAGGAGGAGCGCGCCGAGTTCGGCGAGGTGGTGGCGTGGCTCCACGGCGCGGGATGCGGCGGCGACCTGGACGAGGTCGGCGCGCCGCGCCTCCGCCCGCGCCTCGTGTGCGCCGGGGAGGACTGCGGCGGCAGGCGATGCCCGTACTCCGCCAAGTGCTTCGTCCGCAAGGCCCGCGAGGCCGCGCTCCGCGCGCACCTGGTGGTCGCGAACCACGCGCTCGTCGTCACTGAGGCGGCGAGCCCCGGGAGCGGGCTCCTCCCGGCGTACGGCAGGGTCGTGTTCGACGAGGCGCACAACCTCGAGGACGTGGCCACGGACGTCTTCTCGAGCGAGTTCTCCCGCGCCGCGTTCGCCCAGCTCGTCGGCCGGGTCACGCGGCGGCGCAGGGGCGACCGCGGGAGGGAGAAGGGCGTGCTGGGCGCGATCGGCAGGCAGCTCGCGAAGGGCGCCCTGGCGTCCGCCGCGAACGCCGCCGAGATCGCCGGGCTCTCGCAGGAGCTGCGCACGGCGTGCGCGTTCGCGCAGCTTGAGGCGGACGCCCTGCTCGACGTCGCCTCCCGGATGATGCTCCCCGCCCCCGGATGCGGCGTCCTCCGCTACCGCCGCCTCTGCGCGGACGGGGGCGGGCACCTCGCCAGGCAGTACTCGGTGAACGGACTCTTCCGGGACTACCCCGGCGGCGACTGGTCCGAGGCGGACCTCGACCGGGCGCTCCTGAGGTTCGAGGAGCGCCTCGCGAACCTCGCCGCCGGCCTCAGGCGGCTTTCGGAGGAGATAGCCGCCGCGTCGGACGACGGGCTGAACCTGTTCGCCGACCTGTCGGCGCAGGCCGGATCCGTGGCGGAGTCCGTGAGGGAGTACCTCCTGGAGGTGAAGATGACGCTCGCCGGCGACGATTCCAGGCGCGTCTACTGGGGCGAGCGGGTCGCGCGGGCCGCTGGCCGCGGCGCGAAGGGGGCGCAGACGGAGACGCGGTTCGTCTCGGCGCCGCTGAGCGTCGCGGACGAGATGCGCAGATGCTTCTTCGACGTGAAGGACTCCGTGGTGCTGTGCTCGGCGACCCTTCGCGTGGGGGACCGGTTCGACTACACGGCGAGGCGGCTCGGCTGCGCGCCGTCGTCGCCGGACGAGGCCGTAGACGGACGCGTGCGGATGCTCGTGGCGGCGTCCCCCTTCGACTACTTTCGCCAGGCGCTCGTGCTGGCGCCGGACTTCCTGCCGGACCCGGCGTCCGAGGGGGAGCGGTACGCGGACGCCCTGGCGCCGCTGCTCGCAAGGCTCTTCTCGGCGACGGGCGGGCGCGGGCTCGTGCTCTTCACCGCCTACGACATGATGTGCGCCGTGGCGAACCGGGCGAGGGGGCTCTTCGCGGCGGAGGGCCTCGATCTCTGCGTGCAGGGCGAGGGGCTCACGCGGGAGGCGATGTCCGCCCGGCTCCGGGCGGGCGGGCGGACGGTCCTCTTCGGCGCCCAGAGCTTCTGGGAGGGCGTCGACGTGGCGGGGGAGGCCCTGTCGTGCGTGGTCATGGCGCGCCTCCCGTTCCCGCAGCTGCACGAGCCGGTGGCGGAGGCGCGATGCGAGCAGATCGAGGCCGCGGGAGGCAGGTCGTTCCACGACTACATGATCCCCGAGGCGGTGATAAAGTTCCGCCAGGGGTTCGGCCGGCTCGTGCGCACGAAGCGCGACAGGGGCGTGGTGGTGGTCGCCGACCGCCGTCTCGTCGCGAAGAACTACGGCGCGATCTTCCGCAGGTCGATAGCGGCGTCCGTGCACGTCACGGGCTCGGAGTCCGACCTTCTTGCCCGCGTGGCCGACTTCCTTGGATAAAGTTTTGGTTGAAAAAAAAACCATAATGGTAATATCGTGGCGTTTCTTTTCACTTAGCAGCGGCGGAACGCCGCGGAAGGAGATGCCATGGTCGATTCGAGATGGAGAAGGGGAGCGCTGTCGCGCCTCGGGGCTGCCGCCTCGCTCGCGGCATTTGCGGCGGCCTTCCCCCAGGGCGCGTCCGGCGAGACCTGGACGCTGATCAAGGATTCCGAACGCAATGGCTACAACGACGCCACGTACAGCCAGGCGTTCTGGCAGGATTCGAGCGGCGCGGCGGGATCGTCCTCGACGTCCCTCGCCGCCGGCGACGACTACCGGATCTCTAGGGTTCTGCGCCTCTCTCCGTCCAGCGACTACGTGTTCCCCGGCGCCTCGCTGACCATGCTCAAGGGCGGCGCGCTGAGCTGGACGAAGAGCGGAAAGGCGACGATCCCGAACCTGATCGCGGAGGGCGGCACGATCGAGGCCTACACGTACCTGAGCTCCGGGGCGGAGAATAGCGGCTGGCTCTACGGCTACGCCCAGCTCTGCGGAAAGCTGACCGTGACCGCGACGGCGGATTCCCCGCTTCGGTGTACGTCGCGCTATGGCGACACGGGCGGCGAAATCCGCTCCGCGCTCTACGGCGCTTCGGACGCGGCGATCGTGATCGGCAATGCGGACAGCACCCGGAAGGCGTCCCTCTGGACCTTCTGCGACACGGCGAACTACCATGGCACGATCAGCGTCGCCGGCACGTATAAGGAGCTCTCCGGCTATCCGACGGCCACGCAATGGGGGCCGTGGTTCCACTACGGGGTGAAGTTCGTCTGGCCCGAGATGCCCGGCACTGTGCAGATATGCGGCACGAACGCGGTGCTGTTCCTGCCGCCCGCCGGGACGAATACGACGATCGGCGCGCTCGAGATGGAGCGCGACTCCGTTCTGCGCTTCGACTATTCCGCAGACGCGACGCCGCACAATGGAACGTACGCGATCTCCGACTCCCTGACGCTGGGCGACCGCGTGTGGGTGCGCGCGGTGTACAAGCCCTCGACGTCCGTCGCCGCGGGCGCGCGCCCCGTGGAGACGCCGCTCCTCACGGGGCCCGTCGGCACGCGCATCGACGCGTCGAAGTTCGTCTTCGACGCCAACACCAACTATCTCAAGGCGGCGTCGGACGGCAACGCATATCCGCAGTCGATGGCCTTCAAGGCGGTGACGGACGCGGCGACCGACCGCGACACGCTCTACGCCGTGGTGAAGCCGAAGCTCGTGAAGAACGGCACGTGGAGCTTCAACGCGACCTCCGGCTCCTACTCGTATGCCGACGTCACGCTCGCGAAGGGGCTTGAGATCACGTGGAAATACGACCCGTCGGACGACGCGACCGAGAAGACGCGCACCGCCTTCCTCGACGTCGACGACGAGCTCGCGGTCGAGGACGGCGTGGTCGTGCGGCTCAACTACAAACCCGTCGCGTCCACGACCGGCTGCGAGACGACGAACGTCGTCCTGCGCGGGCCGGTGGGGACGCGCATCGACCCCGCGAAGTTCACGTTCGCGCCGGACGAGGCGTACGAGCCGGCGGCGGGGAAGAGCGTCGACGTCTATCCGCAGCGGGCGCACCTGGTGGTGACGACGGACGCGGAGGGGCGCGACTCGCTCTGCGTCGTGGTCGAGCCGATCGTCGTCTCCGTCGCGGGCGACAGCTCGAGCGAGACGGAGCCGCCGGCGAACATCGCGTCGACGGTCTTCGAGGACGGGACGAAGTGGAGCGACGGACGCGCGCCCCACGGCGGGGCGCACTACGTGCTGAAGCACTGCGGCAACTTCCCCGTGCAGTCGGCGGAGTACGTGTTCCCGGGCAAGACGCTCTTCCACGTCGGCCACTACTTCCTGCAGCGCAGGAGCTGCGACGTCACGATCTCGAACTTCGTGCGGTCGGCGGGCAACTCGTACTCGATGGGCATCGGCGGCTCCAGGATCGACCTGCGCGGCAAGCTGGCGCTGAAGAACAACTTTAGCATCAACACCTACGCGAGCGACTGCCTGAACATCCACTCCGACATCAGCGGGAGCGGCGACATCAAGCTCGCTCCGTTCTGGTCGACCGCGTGGGCGGGCTTTCTCGGTCTCTATGGCGACAACTCGGCGTGGACGGGCCGGGTGGTCGCGACGGGCTCCAAGACGGACTACACGTCCTTCAGGTGCTACACGATCCGGGTCCGCGACGGCCGCGGCCTCGGCGGCGCCTTGCCGGAGATGGCGTACGACGCCCTGTATCTCGGCCAGCGCTCGAAGCTCTACGCGGAGGAGAGCCTCACGCTCGCGGCGGACGTGAACCGCGGCCTCTGGGTCACGAACGTCGCCTGCGTCGCCGTGACAAACGACTGCGAGATGAAGGTGCTCTGGCCCGTCACGCTCGACGGCGAGCTGATCAAGGAGGGCGACGGCACGCTCGCGCTCGGCGGGGCGCTGAAGTTCCACGACGGCGCGGGCGGCGTGACGGACGAGCTGCCGGAGGACGAGGGCAGGCGGCTCTTCTCGCTCAAGGAGGGCGCGGTCAAGCCGCTCTCGGCGAACGCGTTCGACGGGATGTCCATCGTCGCGAGGGCCGGCACGAAGATCGTCCTCGACCTCGCCGCGGCGGACGCCGGCCTGAAGGCGAGCGGACTTCGCAACGTCAGGACGAGGACGCCGTTCGCGCTCGAGAGCGGAAACTCTGCGAAGATCCCTCTCGTGTTCGAGGGCGCGACGGACGAGGCGATGGCCGCGCTCGCCGGCGGGGCGGGGCTTGGGCTGATCACGGTCGCGAGCGACGTTGCGGACGAGGTCGCTTCCGTGATAGACTTCAGCCCCGTAAGGACCGAGAAGTACGTTGGCTTCGTGGAGCGCGACGCGGCGTCCGTCTCGGGCGAGACGACGTTCCGCCTCGTGGTCAAGGCGCGCGGCAGCATGACGGTGGTTGTCAGGTAGGGACGGGGGATGTGAGATGAAGATGTCTGGAATCGTCTTGGCGGTCGGGTGCGCGCTGGCGGCGGGGACGCTGTTCGCGGCGGAGGGCGAGGTGAAGGCGTCGTCCTTCGGATGGAACGCGGAGGACGCGACGGAGTGCCTGCAGAAGGCGATCGACTCCGGCGCGAGGAAGGTCGTGGTCGACCGGCAGGCCGGCGACTGGATCGTGCGGCCGATCTCCGTCGCCTCGAAGGGGCAGGAGATCGTCTTCGAGGACGGCGTGACCGTGCGCGCGAAGAAGGGCGAGTTCAAGGGCCTGAGCGACTGCCTCTTCGACGTGCGCGGAGAGGCGAGCGACGTCGTGATGCGCGGCGAGGGCACGGCGAGGCTCGTGATGAACAAGCCGGACTACCAGGACCCGGCGCGGTACAGGTCCGCCGAGTGGCGCTCGACGCTCGAGATCCACGGCAAGTCCGTGACGGTGCGCGACCTCACGCTCCTCTCGTCCGGCGGGGACGGCGTGTACGTGAACGGCGCGAGGGACGTGCTGCTCGAGAACCTCGTCTGCCGCGACCACCATCGCCAGGGCATCAGCGTGATCGACGCGCGGAACCTGCTCGTGCGGAAGTGCGAGTTCTCGCAGACGGGCGGGACGCCGCCGGCGTGCGGCGTGGACGTGGAGCCGAACCACAAGGGCAACGTGCTCGAGAACGTCGTCTTCGAGGACTGCACGCTCGTCGACAACGCCGCGAGCGGCATCCTGCTGCACCTGGCGGCGCTCGACGCGACGACGAGGCCCGTCTCGGTCGCGTTCCGCCGCTGCGTCTCCCGCGGGAACCGGGGGTGCGGAATCTGCGTGTACGTCGCCTCGCGCGACAGCGTTCCGCGCGGCGAGGTCGTGTTCGAGGACTGCCGCGCGGCGGGGAACGGGCGGAACGCCCTGTGGCTCGCGAACGTGCTGCCAGGGGAGGATCGGCTGAAGGTCACGGTGCGCGGCTGCGACCTGGACGCGAGGGGGAGCGCCGCGGGCGAGGCGGGCGTCGCCTTCGCCGCGAACATTCCCTCCAGCGTCGGGAACGTGTCGTTCGCGGGGACGACGCTGCGCCTCTCGGAGAAGGGGCGGGACTTCTCGTTCTCGGCGATGCCGGGCGCGGGGCTGAAGGACGTGGCGGGGGAGATCGCCGTCGACCGCGGGGCCGGCGCGGCGTCCGTGGACATGGCGGCGTGGGCGTCGCGCTTCCGGGAGAACCCGGACGCGCTCCGCTTCGAGACGACGCCGATCGACTACCGCGCGCTGAGGCCGGCGACGGCGGCGAAGCGTCTCGCGAGGCCTGTCCGCACGGGCAACCTGCGCGGACGCTTCACGTTCGTGCAGTACCACGGCGAGGCGGGCGAGTATCCGATCCGCTTCCGCTGCCGGCCGATGGGGAAGAAGTCGAACAGCGTGACGGTGCAGCTGCGCGACGCGGCGGGGACGGACCTCGGGAAGTTCTCGTTCACGGACCTCGACTACACGTACGTCGCGAAGGTGAATGGTCGGAACGTCACGCGCTTCGAGGTCTCGACCGACTCGCGCGTGGACATCGAGTCCGAGTGGCCCGGCCAGGGGGTCGAGGCGGCGGGCGGCGTTCCGCTCTTCGCGCCCGGCGGCCGCCGGTTCTACTTCTTCGTGCCCGCCGCCGGCGGGGACGTGCGCGTGATGCTCACGCCGGAGGAGGACATGAGCGCGACGCTGCTGGACGCCTCCGGCGCGGCGGTCGCGGAGCACGCCTTCAGCCGCAAGGCCGACATGCTGCTCGCCCGGAAGGCGGCGGGGGCTGGCGAGGTGTGGTCGCTCGCGGTGCCGCGTGTCGCGGAGGACGCGCGCTTCCGCATCGGCGCGCCGGCCCTCCCGATCGTCACGCAGGACCCCGAGGCGATGCTGGTTCTGGAGAAATAGGCAGTGAAAGCGAGAGAGGCAGTGAAAGCGAGAGAACTGGTTCTGGCGGTCGGGTGCGCGCTGGCGGCGGGGACGCTGTTCGCGGCGGAGGGCGAGGTGAAGGCGTCGTCCTTCGGATGGAACGCGGAGGACGCGACGGAGTGCCTGCAGAAGGCGATCGACTCCGGCGCGAGGAAGGTCGTGGTCGACCGGCAGGCCGGCGACTGGATCGTGCGGCCGATCTCCGTCGCCTCGAAGGGGCAGGAGATCGTCTTCGAGGACGGCGTGACCGTGCGCGCGAAGAAGGGCGAGTTCAAGGGCCTGAGCGACTGCCTCTTCGACGTGCGCGGAGAGGCGAGCGACGTCGTGATGCGCGGCGAGGGCACGGCGAGGCTCGTGATGAACAAGCCGGACTACCAGGACCCGGCGCGGTACAGGTCCGCCGAGTGGCGCTCGACGCTCGAGATCCACGGCAAGTCCGTGACGGTGCGCGACCTCACGCTCCTCTCGTCCGGCGGGGACGGCGTGTACGTGAACGGCGCGAGGGACGTGCTGCTCGAGAACCTCGTCTGCCGCGACCACCATCGCCAGGGCATCAGCGTGATCGACGCGCGGAACCTGCTCGTGCGGAAGTGCGAGTTCTCGCAGACGGGCGGGACGCCGCCGGCGTGCGGCGTGGACGTGGAGCCGAACCACAAGGGCAACGTGCTCGAGAACGTCGTCTTCGAGGACTGCACGCTCGTCGACAACGCCGCGAGCGGCATCCTGCTGCACCTGGCGGCGCTCGACGCGACGACGAGGCCCGTCTCGGTCGCGTTCCGCCGCTGCGTCTCCCGCGGGAACCGGGGGTGCGGAATCTGCGTGTACGTCGCCTCGCGCGACAGCGTTCCGCGCGGCGAGGTCGTGTTCGAGGACTGCCGCGCGGCGGGGAACGGGCGGAACGCCCTGTGGCTCGCGAACGTGCTGCCAGGGGAGGATCGGCTGAAGGTCACGGTGCGCGGCTGCGACCTGGACGCGAGGGGGAGCGCCGCGGGCGAGGCGGGCGTCGCCTTCGCCGCGAACATTCCCTCCAGCGTCGGGAACGTGTCGTTCGCGGGGACGACGCTGCGCCTCTCGGAGAAGGGGCGGGACTTCTCGTTCTCGGCGATGCCGGGCGCGGGGCTGAAGGACGTGGCGGGGGAGATCGCCGTCGACCGCGGGGCCGGCGCGGCGTCCGTGGACATGGCGGCGTGGGCGTCGCGCTTCCGGGAGAACCCGGACGCGCTCCGCTTCGAGACGACGCCGATCGACTACCGCGCGCTGAGGCCGGCGACGGCGGCGAAGCGTCTCGCGAGGCCTGTCCGCACGGGCAACCTGCGCGGACGCTTCACGTTCGTGCAGTACCACGGCGAGGCGGGCGAGTATCCGATCCGCTTCCGCTGCCGGCCGATGGGGAAGAAGTCGAACAGCGTGACGGTGCAGCTGCGCGACGCGGCGGGGACGGACCTCGGGAAGTTCTCGTTCACGGACCTCGACTACACGTACGTCGCGAAGGTGAATGGTCGGAACGTCACGCGCTTCGAGGTCTCGACCGACTCGCGCGTGGACATCGAGTCCGAGTGGCCCGGCCAGGGGGTCGAGGCGGCGGGCGGCGTTCCGCTCTTCGCGCCCGGCGGCCGCCGGTTCTACTTCTTCGTGCCCGCCGCCGGCGGGGACGTGCGCGTGATGCTCACGCCGGAGGAGGACATGAGCGCGACGCTGCTGGACGCCTCCGGCGCGGCGGTCGCGGAGCACGCCTTCAGCCGCAAGGCCGACATGCTGCTCGCCCGGAAGGCGGCGGGGGCTGGCGAGGTGTGGTCGCTCGCGGTGCCGCGTGTCGCGGAGGACGCGCGCTTCCGCATCGGCGCGCCGGCCCTCCCGATCGTCACGCAGGACCCCGAGGCGGTGCTGACGCTGTGATGGTCGAGACGCGCAAATTTTCGCTTGCGCGCGAAGGCGCGATGTGATATACTTCGCGCCGTTTTTCACCTACTGGGGGGTTGTGGCGCAATTGGTTAGCGCACTGGACTGTCGATCCGGGGGTTGCGGGTTCGAGCCCCGTCGACCCCGCCATTAGATGAGAGACGAGTCAAACTGCCATCCCGACGAAGGATGGCTTTTTGGTAAGCGGGCGTAGCTCAATGGCAGAGCTCCAGCCTTCCAAGCTGGCTACGAGGGTTCGATTCCCTTCGCCCGCTCCATTTCTCCCTGGCAAGGGTGGGGGAAGGCAGTTCCGCCGGAGTGGCGAAATGGCAGACGCAGCAGACTCAAAATCTGCCGTACGCGAGTGCGTGAGGGTTCGAGTCCCTCCTCCGGCACCATAAGGGGAGGTCTTCCGCTTAGGGCTCCATGGTCTCAAACGCCGGGTCGAGGCGTTGTCTGTGGGTCGAGGCTATGGACGGGGCGCGCCCTCGTCCGGGGGGAGCCCGTTCAGCCGCTCGTAGCGGTTCCTGATCTTCACGAACGCCATGACTGTCACGGGGACGGTGAAGATGTAGAGCGCGCCGACCACGCCTATCGTCAGCCAGAAGTTCGACACGAGGAGCGCGATCAGCAGCAGCAGGCCCGCCATGACGGGGAGCAGGTAGGCGCGCCTGATGTGCACGGCCTTCAGCGAGATCGTGGGCAGCCTGGAGGCCATCAGCGAGCCGACGAAAAGGAGCATGAAGATCCCGAAGTACGGGTTCTGCAGAAACGCCAGGGAGGAGTGCCCCAGGCCGCACTTGTCCCCGGAGGCGAGGACGAGCACCGCGGGGGAGAGCACCATCCAGGCCCCTCCGGGGGCGGGGACCCCGAGGAAGAAGTGCTTCCAGTACGGGAGCGTGGGCTGCTCGAGCATCGTGTTGAAGCGCGCGAGCCTGAAGCAGTCGCACATGGCGTAGAAGAGCGAGGCGCACAGGGTGAGGCGCACGAGCGAGGCGGAGACCCCCGCGTGCATCGGCCCGCCGGTGAGCCAGAAGTACATGAACATCGCCGGGGCGACGCCGAAGTTCACGAAGTCCGCGAGGGAGTCGAGCTCCGCGCCGAGCTTCGAGCTCGCGTTCAGGAGACGGGCCACGCGCCCGTCCATCCCGTCGCAGATGCACGCCACGAGGAGCGCCCACAGCGCGGGGAGGAAGCGCCCTTCGGACGAGAGCGAGATCGAGGTTATCCCGGCGCACGCGGCCAGGGACGTTATCAGGTTCGGCACGACGGCCTTGAGGGGGATGCGGTCCTGCCGCGCAGGCCTCTGCCGCCTCCGCCTTCCGCGCAGTCTGAACTTGGACATCGCCTTGCTCCCTCCTTCAGCCCAGGTGCCCTATCGCGGTCTCGCCCGCGACCATGGTCTGCCCGAGGCGCACCTCGCTCGCGACCCCGCGGGGAAGGTACACGTCGAGCCTCGAGCCGAAGCGGATCAGGCCGAAGCGCTCCGCCTGGGCGAGAGCGGAGCCCTCCTCGACGAACGGCACTATGCGGCGCGCCACGAGCCCCGCGATCTGGACCACGCCGTACCTGGCGCCGTCCGGGGTCTTCACCAGGTACGCGCAGCGCTCGTTGTCCTTTGACGCCTTGTCGAGCGACGCGTTGAGGTACTTCCCCGGCACGTACGCCTTCCTCTCGATCGTTCCGGCCGTGGGCATGCGGTTCACGTGCACGTTGAACACGCTCATGAACACGCTCACGCGGGTGTAGGTCTCGCGGTTCCAGTCCTCGGCCGGGACGCCCTCCGGCCTGAGCTCCTCCGGGAGCGGGACCTCCTGGATGAGGCACACCCTGCCGTCGGCGGGCGAGAGGATCGCCCTGGGGTCGCCGGCGGGCGGATACCGCTCGGGGTCGCGGAAGAACAGGAACACGCCGTACGCGAGGATCCACAGCGGCGTGGCGAGCGCGCCCAGCAGGGCGCTCTGCAGGACGGACGCGAGGATCGTGGCCGCGAGGGCGACGCCCACCGCGACAAGGCCGAAGCGAAGGCCCTCCCGGTTGACGTGGGGCAGCAGGTACGACGAGACGGAGAAGTCCAGTTTGTTTTCCATGGCCGCGTATTATCTCACTTCCGGGCGTTTTTGCCAATAGGAGCGGTCTGCCGGGGCCTGCTTCGCGCCGACGAGCCTCCGGAGCGTCCCCGCCCCGTAGACCCACAGCGTGATCCAGCACGCGGGGACGTGGTAGAGCCACGCCAGGTCCCTGCGCCGCATCGCGCCCCTGGCCATCTGCCACAGAAGCGGCAGCACGAGCGCCGTCTCGGCGCAGAAGAGGACGATCCCGCGCCTGCTCTGCCTGTTCCACGGGTACGAGCGCTGCTTCTGCTGCGCGAAGTAGAGGAAGTCGCGTATGCGGCGGCGCTGCTTCCGGACGAAGTCCGAGAGGCGCGGGCAGTACAGGTGCACGATGCCCGTCTTGACCTTCGCGACGCACACGGACCCGTCCCTCGCGATGCGGTCGCAGAGGACGTCTATGTCGAAGAGGTACGGCTCCCACCTCACGCCGTCCAGGAGCGACCTGCGGAAGACGAACCCGTTCGCCCCGATCGTGGGGATCGCGCCCGGGTCGAGCCGCACCTTCAGGTAGCCTCCCATGTCCTCCTGGCGCACGTCGAGCCCGGTCCATCTGCCGGTCACCGCGCACGTGCGGTCGTAGTTGCCGGTGAAGAGGCAGATCGGGTCGTTCATCCCGAGCAGGGCGAAGTAGCGCACGAGCGGGGGGTCGCCCCTGCGGCAGACGTACTCGATCGGCTCGGAGGCGAGGATCTCGCCGTCCGAGAACGGGGCGAGCATCCGCTCCAGCCACCCGGGGTCGGGGAGGACGTTGTCGGAGTCTATCAGCGCGATGCAGTCGCCGCGCGCCGCCCTTATGCCCGCGGCCTTGCCGGCCTCCCCGGTCCTGAGCGGGTTCGGGACGATCGCGTCCACCCCGTGCCGCCGCGCCACCTCGATTGTGCCGTCGGAGGACCCGGCGTCCGCCACCACGATCTCGTAGGAGGCGCGCGGAAGCGTCTGCGCGCGTATGGCGCCCAGGCACTCGCCGAGCGTCTTCTCGGAGTTCAGCGTGGGTATGACTATCGAGAGGAGCACGGCCCTGGATTATCGCAAATCGCCGCTTGAAAAGCAAGGCGGGCTTTGATATACTTGATGCCAATTTTTTTAAGGAGGGTTGCGATGGATTTGCTTGGTCAGGGGTTGGTTCTCATGGTCGCCGGGATGGGCATAGTCTACCTGTTCCTCATCGTGCTGATCTTGATCACGAGTCTTTCCTCCGTATTCGTGGCGAGGTTCGATTCGATCCTGCCCCAGGACGCGCCGAAGAAGGCCCCCAAGAAGGCCGTCTCGTCCTCCGGCGACGACGCTAACGTGGCGCTCGCGCTCGCCGTCGCGCTCAGGTGATTCGGCGCGCCGAGGACGTCGCGCCCTGCCAGTCTTGGCAGAAGCAGACGTTCCCTCGGCTTGGTAGGGGTGGACGTCCTCGGTCGCCCGTAATGCGGATTCGATTGTTGCCAATCTAAATTTTACTGAAATAACACCAAAAGGAAACTAAAATGGCAAGGAAAAACGTCAAGTTCATGCTGACCGCGTTCCGCGACGGGTTTCAGTCCGTGGTGGGCGCCAGGGTCCTCTCGAAGGACTTCCTCCCCTGCGTCGAGGAGGCGTATGCGGCGGGCGTCCGCTGGTTCGAGGCGGGCGGCGGCGCGCGCTTCCAG
>CAVERN010000002.1:0-33237 GCA_963618095.1 bacterium
GGCCTCGATGCCGCCGAGGTTCGCCGGCATGTGCAGGGGGCCGAACTTGACGAGCCTCTTCGCCTTCGCCATCACCGACTTCGTGAAGAGCACGGAGTCCTTGAACACCTCCGCGCCGTGGAGGACGCGGTGGCCGATGGCGTCGATCTGGAGAGGTTGAGAGGAAGAGGAGCCGAGGGCGGGGTTGGCCGACAGCTCCGCGACGACCGTCTTCAGGGCCTCGGCGTGGTCCTTCGGGCCGCCGCAGCCGATGCGCTCCACAACGCCCTTGCAGAGCGCCTTCTCGCCCTCCATGTCGAAGAGCTCATACTTGAGGGACGACGACCCCGAATTGACTACGAGAACCTTTCTGATTTTCCTTTTCATCTTTTCACTGCTCGATTTCAACCTTGAAGAAGCCCCTGGAGGCGTCCAGGCCCAGGTCGGAGAGCGCCTTCGTGAACACGGCGTCCACCGCGCCGTCCTCGACCGCGAACTCAACGGGCTCGCGCACCTCGCTCCACTCGCCGCCGAGCGAGTCGGAGTACTTGACGACGAGCGTCGCCCTGACCTTGCCGTCCGAGACGAACAGCGTGCTGCCGGCGAGCGGGTCCTCCGCCTCGGCGGACATCGCTATCGAGACCACGCCGTCCGCGAGCCCGAGCGACGTCACCGTGAGGGTCGAGCCCTTGATGGACGGCTCCACGGTGTCGACGGCCGAGATGAGGGAGGCGAGGGACGCGCTCATGCGGCGGGAGGCGACGGACGCGAGCTGCACCGGCATTCCGCCGTTGACGAGGTCGGAGATCGCGCTCTCGAGGTTCGGGTTCACCGTGATGTACCCGTTGTTCGCGTTCGTGGAGACGTTCTTCTTCTCGAGGAAGTTCGCCTTGGACGTGCCCGCGACGTCGTACTCGTAGACGTCAGGCAGGCAGTCCTGGTCGGTGTCGGCGTCCTCCACGTAGACCTTGGCGACGCCGGGGTTGACGCCGTAGCCCAGCGTGACGGCAAGCGGGGTGAAGATCGTCCCCGACGCCTCGCCGCTCGCGCGGGCGCAGAGGTAGCCCCACGACTCCCACTGGTCCTTCTCGAAGTCGCCGTCGCTGTCGAGATATGCGCGCACGTAGTACGTGCCGGCGTCCAGCCCGCGGATGCGGGCGTTGACCGTGCCGTCCACGTTCGTCACGCTCGAGAGGTCTGCCACGAACGCGCGCCCGGCGGGGTCGCCCGTGAAGTCGGGCGTGGTGAACGCCTCGACGCGCAGGATTCCGGGCGTCTTGGACGAGAGCGCGCTGACGGCGCCCGGGCCGTAGTACTTGACCAGCGCCTCGAGCGTGAACTTGCCGGCGGCGTTGACCTCGTCCTCGCCGTAGGCGTTCATGCGGAAGGTCCTCGCGTCGGACCAGCTGTCGGACTGGAACTTCGAGTTGTACACCGACACCTGCCAGGTGTAGTTCGCCAGGTTCCTGAACACCGCGCCGAGGGAGGTCTGGTCGTCCACGTAGAGCGGAGGCGTCCACTCGTACGCGCCCGCGACGTTGCGCGGCGGCAGGCGGCGCTTGCCGGAGTTCCACACCACCTTGCCGGCGGAGTCCTTCACCTGGATCGCGAAGGCGGTGTAGGTGTCGGGACGGTCGCCCGCGATGCTCCACCTAAACGTCGGACGGGCGCCGTAGAACACGGCCTCCGTCGCCTCGGCCGAGACGGGCACGCCCTTCGCCTGGGTCCTGCCGAACTCGCGACTGAACTCGATGTACGGACGGCCCGACGGCGTCTTGATCTCCTGGACGACGTTCACCGGCTCGGAGTAGACGCGGTACGTGACGGACGTCACGGGCGAATAGTTCAGATTCACCTTCTTCATGACCTCGCTCTGGAAGTAGTTCCAGTCGATGTCGAGGTTGCCGTCCGAGAGGAAGTCGCCCTCGTGCAGGTAGTCGCGGCCGAGCACCTCCTTGCCGGCCACCATGCGGTTCGTCACCGCGGAGACCGTAGCATAGGCGTCGAGCAGATAGCGGTACACGTACACCATGCCGTTCGTCGCGCTCTCGGAGGAGGCGCTGTCGGTCTCGTTCGTGCTCACGAACGAGAGCGTCGGGCGCGAGCAGACCGGGCTCTCCGCCGTCATCTCAAGCTCGAGCGACGCGCCGCTCCAGCCAACGTCCACGCCGCTGACCACGCCCATCGGCTCGCCATCGGACCAGACGCCGTTCGAGTCGAGGTCGACGAACGCCACGAACGTGTTCTTGCCCTCGCGCACATGGCCCGAATCCGCTTCGGAGAGCGAGTACTCCCACTCGGACTCGCCCGCGACGCGGATGCTGTCCCACGTCACCTTCATGTAGCTCTTGGAGAGGTCGATGCGGGAGTACTCGTTGGAGACGCTCGGGCGGTAGAACGTGTAGACGCCGCTGCCGTCGTCCGAGTCCGACTCGCCGGAGGAGCTGGAGATGTAGTAGGCGTAGCCGGTCAGATCGGAGAGATTCAGCGTCAGCTCGCCGGTCTTGTAGGAGATCGTGCCCACGGAGTCGTTCAGCTTCACTATGTCGGCGGTCTCGACATTGCCCGCTCGCACGGACTCCACGAGCCCCTGGTGCCATTCCGTCGAGGCGGGATTGAGAAGCAGGAGGCTCCCGGTTCCGTCATTCTTGCACTCGGTCATGTCCCTGAACAGGATGTTGACCGAACCCGGCACCACGTAGCCCGGGCCGAGGTTGGCCGTGAGCGTGCCGGTTGCGGGATTCAGCCCGAGCATGCGCTCCATGGACTTCGTCTCCGAGGATCCGGGGATCGTCCAGGTGGCGTCGGCCTTCCTGAGCGAGGAGTCGGAGTACGCCTTCACCACGATCGGGGCGGAGATGTCCTCGGCGTCCTTGCAGAAGAGCTTCGCCTTGATCATCGGCACGGGATACTCGGCGAGGGACTCGCCGCCGGCCATGAGCTTGGCGGTGCGGTCGGGCATCGTGCCGGCGCGGCACTCGGCGTAGTTGCTCCAGCCGTCGGCGTCGTTGTCCCGGTGGGCGTCGTACGCCCCCGCCGTCACGTAGGCGTCGGAGAACCTGTCCTCCCACCAGTCCTCCATGAAGTCGTGGTCGGAGAAGAGCTCGCCGAGATAGAGGCGGCCCGCCCGGCGGAAGTAGTCGTACTCCTTGCCGTTCGTCATCGGCTTGGTCGGGTCAACCGTGCCGAACTTGAACACCTCGGAGACGAGGTACTCGGCCCAGTCCGCGAGGCCGTCCATGTCCTGGTCGTTGCGGCCTATTCCGTCAAGGCCGTACATCTTCTGCCACCAGTCCTTCACGCCGTCGCCGTTGGAGTCGGCCTTCGACGCGTACGCGGAGTCGACGGCGCCGCTCGGGAGCAGGCCTTCCGCGAGCGCGCGGAGGTAGGCCTCCACCGTCGTGTAGCCGAGGGCCTCCGCCCAGTCGGGGATGCTGTTGCCGTTCGCGTCCAGCACCTCGCCCGCGGCCGTGGTCTCGGCCCAGGCGTCCATCGCGCCCTGGCCGTCCCAGTAGTCCGTGCCGCGGCGCGCGAACGCGCCGCCGAGCGGCACGAGGTCGCTCGTGCCCACGAAGTCGCTGCGCAGCTGGAACTCGTAGCGCCTGGCGAGGAAGTCGCCGATGCTGGAGGAGGCCGTCACCGCGAGGCGCGGGGCGGTGTAGAGCCGCATGTAGTGGTTGAAGCGGTCGCGGTTGTAGAAGTAGTACGGGTAGGGGTTCGCCGAGTTCGGGAACTCGTAGCGCTCCGCGTTCTGGAGGCCGGCGAGCACCATGTGGTACGCGGAGGCGACGCCTGCGGCGTGCTCGCTCCAGTACTGGGAGTCGGCGCACGAGCCGTCCATGAACGGCAGGTGGGCGACGGTGTTGCCGATCCACGGCACTATCGCGTGGTTGAGGTACACCTCGCTCTTCACGCCGCAGCCGTCCCACCAGCCGACGCGGAGGAAGCTGTCGAGCGTCTTGCCGTTCGGACGGCGCACGTTGTCCATCACCGCCGCCTGGAACCCGGTCGGCTCGGTCATCACGCTCGATGCCTCGGCGGCGCCGGGCAGGGTGGTGAACGAGTAGTGCTGGAGCAGCTCCGCGGGGAGGGCGGCGCTGCCGTCTCCGCCGTTGCGCGTCGCGCCGTTGAGCCAGCGCCTGTACACGCTGTCGCGCAGGGCCGAGACATCGGCGAGGGTGTAGCGCTTGAGGTAGTCGGCGTTGATGTCGGCGGCCGAGCGGGCGCCGTCCCACACGCGCACCTCGTCGATCCAGCCCCGGAAGAAGGAGCCGTAGTCATCCCAGCTCGTCTCCTCGCCGAGGGTGAAGGCGCCGGCGCCGAGCGTCTTCGCGCCGAGCACGAACGAGCACGGGAGGGTGCGGTAGCCGATGAACGCCATTGCGGAGAGCCCGGCGTCCTGCAGGATGCCGTCCACGCCGTTGGCGGGCAGCACGCCCGCGCCGGAGACGGACGCGACCGGGGACATGGAGCCGTTCACGTAGAGCGCCGCCTTGGAGCCGTCGAAGGCGAAGGCCACGTGGGTCCACTTTCCGTCCTCGAGGGCCGCGCCGGTTGCGCGCACGGACGCGGAGCTGAGCGTGGAGCCCTCGAACTCGCCGTAGAGGCGGCCGGAGGCGTCGACGCCGATGCGGAAGTTGGCGCGGATCGCGGAGGTCGCGTTGGAGAGCGTGGACGCGCCGTAGTTGCAGACGCGCTCGAGGATCACCGCGTCGGACGCGGCGCCGTCGGGACGCACCCAGCACTCCACGGTGAACTGCTTGAGGAGGTCCGGCTCGGTGGCCGCGGCGCGGCGGAACTCGCCGTTGCGGGTGGCGGCGGCGGAGCCGACGCCGTCCACGAGGCCCGGCAGGTAGAGCGCCTGGCGGCAGTCGGGGTCGGTGAAGTCGAGCGGGTCGCTCGTCGCCTCGAGGCCGCGGGTGAGCTCAGTGGAGTCGCGCCTGAAGTCGTGGTCAGTGTCGAAGCCCTCGTTCTCCTCGAACGCGAACATCCACTCGGAGCTCCTCCCGCCCATGCCGTAGGCGGCGAGGCGGAGGCTCCACTTCATGTCGTCCCACGGGAAGCCGAAGATGTCCGGATACGAGGTGAGCGGGTCGTAGCCCTCGACCTCCTTGACGTACGGGTCGGGGTTGTAGTACTGCGAGGTGAAGCTCGCGAAGCTCCCGGACGTGGAGTCGGTCATCCACAGCGGGGTCGGGTCGGTGTGGGTGTACTGCGGCGAGGTGACGTTCGCCTTGATGGACTCCTCGTCGTTGCGCAGGCCGTCGCCGTCGGCGTCGCACTCCATCGTGCCGATCATCCACGGGTAGCGGATGGCGTCGAACGCGGGCTGCACGAGGTCGGTCGGCCAGCCGGTCCAGTAGTTGCTCCAGGAGGTGATCTTGCCGTTGTGGATGGAGGCGATCACGTCGTAGCGCAGGTTCGGGAAGCCGTACTCGTTCTCGCCGGACGGGTCGACCGCGCTTCCGAGCAGCGGGTTGAGGCCGTGGAAGAGCTCGTAGTAGTCGTCCATGCCGTCGTTGTCGGAGTCCCAGCGGCGCGGGTCGGTGGTGGCGTAGCGCATCGCGCCGTTGACGTAGTACCTCAGCACCGAGGTCGGGAGGAACCCGAGCGGCGGGAGCATCACGCGGTAGCCCGCGCCCTCGGACTTCTCGTAGTTCGCGCACGCGCTCTGCCCCTGCGTGTTGAGCCGGAGCGGATCCCACTCGTGCGGCGGCAGGGTGAAGTAGCCGAGCTCGGAGAAGCGCCAGGTCGACAGGCCCGTGAAGCCGTTCGCGAGGCAGCGCTTGTGGAACGCCTCGCCGTCCCACGCGCTGAACGGGATGAACTTCACGAACTTCGCGTCAGTGAGGATGCCGTTCTCGGGGCTGGAGAGCGCCTGCACCGTGGACGGGTCGAGGCCCATCAGCGGGGTGGAGGGGTCGTCGTAGCGGAGGTGGCGCAGGGACTGCACGAGGTACTCCTGGCAGTTGACGAGGCCGTCGTGGTCGAAGTCGAGGCACGGGTCGCCGTTCCAGGTGCCGTCCATGCCGCCGCGGATCGCGTAGCCCGTCTCGGACACGGCGGACTGCTTGCCGTCGGCCTCCGTGAGGGTCGCGAGGTCGGTCGCGGAGAGGCCGGGGTCGGTCTCGGGCTTGCCGTCCTTGAACACGATGCCCGCGAACTGGAACTCCCAGGCGTCAGGCAGGAGGTCGCCGTCCGTGTCCACGGTGCAGGGGTTGAGGCCGCCGCCGCGGAAGCAGGTCGTCGTGCCGTCGAGCGCGTACTTCTCGGCGTTCTCCTCCTTGCCGTAGATGAACGAGAAGGTGCCGCTGTACTCGCTGCGGCCGACGTAGAGCGTGTCGCTCCAGCTGGAGCCCTCCGCGTCGTCCTTCACGCCGTCGCCGTCGGTGTCCATGTCGTACGGATTGGTCGGGAAGAACTTGTTCCACCAGCCGAGCGTCTTTCCGGGATTGTTCTTCGTGATCGACTCGGCCTCGGGGAAGATCTCCGCCCCGTCCATGTCGAAGCGGTTGGTGTAGGCGTTGCAGGAATCGACGCCGGCGTACTCGGCGAGGAGCGTGAGCGCGTCCTTGTCGTCCGCCCAGCCGGACGCGAGCGTGGCGTCGTCGTGGTTGTTCGGGTCGGAGTTGACGTAGAGCTCCCAGCCGTCCGGGATGCCGTCGTAGTCCGTGTCCGCGCCGTGGACGTCGTGCTCCTGCTCAAGCCACTCCCAGTACGACACGACCGTGCGGTTCGTGGAGTTGTCGAACGGGGAGACCTCGCTGCGGGCGGCGTACTGCTCGCGCACGAAGGTGACGGGCAGGTTCGGGTAGGTGGTCGCGGAGGTCATGTACGCGATTGTCGTCGGGGCGCCCTCGGCGACCAGGTACGCGTCGCCGCCATGGAGGAGCGACTCGGTCTCGGAGCGGGAGCCGTCCGACCCGATCTTGCGCATCTGCTGGCGGTACTGCATCACGAGGTACTCGTCGCGGGAGGTGTAGGGGGCCGTCCTCACCGCGAGGCCCGCCTCGCCCTTCTGCGAGGCGCTGGTCACGAGGCCGTTCTCGCTGACGGTCGTCGGCTCCCAGCGCACGTCCACGTAGCCGTTGGCGTTGATGTTCCACGCGACGCGCGGGTCAAAGCCGTACTGGCTGAACACCTGGTTGTGGACGAGGGTGACCTTGTGCTTCTTCTCGACCTTCGAGACGGCGGGGCGCTCCACGCCGTTCTTGGGGTCGTCCCTGACCGGGGCCGCGGCGTAGTGCGCGGCGTTCGTGCCGCAGGGCACGTACGTCACGCCGTCGCCGCCGTAGTTGAAGAGAGGCAGCGCCTTCGCCGTCGACTCCGTCTCGAGCGTGACCGGGTTGCGCCAGGTGAAGCCGCCGGAGGGCCCGACCAGGCCCGCGCCGATCGCCATCACCCTCACCTGCGTCATCTGCGCGGGCGCGTCGGAGACCGCCGCGACGGGCGTGCCGGCGGGAAGCGTGATGGACTCGCCGAGGTAGAGCGAGCCGTCGTCGTGCTCGTACGTGCCGAAGCAGGCCGTGTCCACGGCGAGCATGAGCTGCCCAAGCCCGTTCGGGCCGACAAGGGCGGGCTTCGCCGCGCACCACACGTCCTCGGTCTTGGCCCCGGCGATCCTCTTGACCAGGTAGTAGGCGGAGGCGACGGTCGCCTCCTCGGCGGCGTCGGAGGTCTCGGCGGCGTTCACCGCCGTGCCGGCGGCGACCGTCACGGGCTCGAGGTTGGCGAGATAGACGACGTCGCCAATCTTCACCGTCTGGAAGCACTGCGCGTCGGCGGTCAGCGCCGCGCCGTCGTGCTGGGCGGCCTCGACCGAGTAGTAGACCACGTCGCCGGAGGCGTCGGAGACGGTGAGCCGGTACACGTTCGTGGAGACGGAGACCGGATCGGCGGTGAACGTCGGGGACGTCTTCGTGGGCAGGGCGAAGATCTCGCCGTTCGAGAACGTGTAGACCGTGAACGTGTCGCCGTCGTACTCGCAGCGCGCCATGAAGTCGCAGTCGGGGTTGTCCGCCCCGTCCTTCGCGTTGAGCGGGTCGAGGCCGTTCATCACCTCCCAGAGGTCGTTGACGCCGTCGCCGTCGGAATCCCAGTCGACCGGGTTCGTGCCGAGCGCGAACTCCTCGAGGTCGGTGAGGCCGTCGTTGTCGGTGTCGCGGTCGATGGAGCCCCTCTCGAGCGGGTTGAACGCCGCGGCGATCTCCTCGGGCGCGATGCGGGCGGAGGAGGCCGGGGAGGCGATGGAGTACCTGCGGCCCTCGAGCCTGCCCCACACGCCGTTCGTCACCGCGCCGACCTTGGCGTAGTACCAGAAGTAGTACTCCCAGCCGTCGCTGAAGCCGTCGCCGTCCGTGTCCGCCTTCGCCGGGTTCAGGCGCACGCCGCCCTCCTGCCAGGCCTCGGGCGTCCACTTCGCCCCGGTCGCCCAGTTCGTCGCGGCGACGTAGTCGGCGGCGGCGACGCCCGTGAGCGAGTTGCCGGCGGACACGAAGTCGGAGAGCAGCGCGTAGCGCTCCGCCTCGCTGAGGTCGTAGTCGGAGACTCCCGGCTCGTTGAGGCCGCTGTGCATGCCGCGGATCTCGTAGAGGGCGTCGAACGGGACGCCCGGGCCCCAGTCGAGGGTCGTGGGCTTCAGCGGGTTGGCGGAGCCGGCCGCCGCCGGGAAGAAGTCCAGGTCGCCGTTGTACGCGGAGATGTCCGCGAGGTCCGCGTCCGAAACCTCGCCCTCGTCGCCCTCGCCGCCCTCGGCGGAGCCGCCGCTGACGATCTCGCAGAGGCGCGCGGTCTCGCCGGCGTCGCTCGTCCAGGTGCGCACGGCGTAGGCGTCGGGGATGCCGTCGGCGTTGATGTCGCCCATGTTGTCCGCCACGTACTTCTCGCGGGAGAAGATCGCGAGGGCCATCGTGTCGGGATAGGTGTACTCGGTCTGCGTGGACGGCAGCGTGATCATCGTCTCGCCCTTCCTGCCCGGCGCGGGCGAGCCGGCGGTCCAGGTGGTCTCGGAGGAGGAGCCGGACGACGACGAGGAGGACGACGAGCTGGAGTCGCTGCTCGGCACGTACTTGAACCAGCGGTAGAAGAAGCTGTCGTAGAGGCTGTCGTTCCTGTAGTGCGGGGCGTCGGTGCCGTCGCCGGTCTCGTTCGGGGCGGAGGACTTGCCCACGGACGTGGACTCGTCCGTCTCGCCGGCGGCGTAGCCCTGGCCGTAGACGGACGCGGAGCGGGAGCTCGTGCCGTACGTCCAGGTGTGCCTGAAGGACGTGATGGAGCCGAAGTTGCCGTCCGCCCACACGCGGCCCACGCCGCGGCCGGGCTGGGTGAGGTACTTGGCGATCGCGTCGCTGTCAACCGCCGCGACGGAAGGCCCGTACGGATAGAGGAACACGTTCTTGGACGTCTCCACGAAGAACCAGATGACCTTGCTGGAGGCTACGTCGCCGTCCTTGTCCGTCGCGGTGATCTTGAGCTTGTTGATGCCGGGCGTCTCGAACCACACGCTGAATATGCCGCTGCTCTCGTTCGTCACGGTGCCGATCTCGTGGCCGCCGATCACGGCGCACGTCACGAGCAGGTTGGTCGACCCGTGGTTGGAGGCCACGAGGTCGCCGTCTACGTCGCTCACGCTCCACCTGAAGTTGAAGTGCTCGTTCGGGGCGTACGTCACGCCCATCATGGCGTTCGTCTCCGTGTCCTGCCCCTCGTAGTCGGGGTCGACGGTGATCGCGGGCTTGGTGTTCTGGAGGCGGAAGTAGTTCGTGGAGACCGTGTAGAGCTCGTTCCACGGGGTGCCGCTCGGGCTGGCGCCGGTGGACGTCACCTTCGCGACCAGGCGGTAGAGCTGCGGCTTCTTGACGAGCCCGCGGCCGAGGTAGGTGCCGTCGAAGCCGACGAACGCGAAGCTGTTGGAGTAGGCGTTGCGCGTGAACTTGAACTCCCTCTTCGAGATCTCGGGCGCGACGTCCGTGTCCGCCGCAGCCGGCGCGTAGCTGTTGTCGAGGGCCTCAATCGCCACCTCGACCTGCACGCTGCCGAAGCCCGTTATGTTCGGGCTCGAGTTGAGCCCTACCGAGAAGCCCATCGGCTCGCCGGCGAGGAGGTCGCCCTCGGTGAAGACCGGCACGCCGTCCGACCCGGAGGTGAACGTGCCGTAGGGATTCGTGTCGACGTACGGGTTCCTGTCGATCTGCAGCTCGAACACGTACGCGTCGCCCCAGTCGTTGCCGGGGTTGAGCGAGTCGCCCTCCGGGTACGCCGAGACGGCCGTGCCGCTCATGTCGAGGCCCTTCCAGGGGTCGTAGACCCACTTCGCGCCGTCGTAGTAGAGGTAGTCCGGCTTGTTGCCGCGCATGTCCTTGTCCTGGGCGCGCACGGAGAACTGGTACTCGCCGCAGAAGGCCTCGTCGAGCTGGTCAGTGCCGAACATGTCCCTCATGTCGAGGGTGCTGTCGAGGCCGACGGTGTAGTACACGAGGTTCGGCTTCTCGGGGTACTTCCCGCTGTCGTCCTTCTGGCGGACCTCCCAGGAGTAGACGACCTGGGCGGCGTCCGCGCCCGCCTTGTCGGCGTCCACGTCGGAGAGCTGGCTCACGCGGAACGTGCGCATCGGGTCGCTCAGGCTCATCACGATCCTATCGGTCGCGAGCTTGTCCTGGGCGGTCGCGTTGTTCCTGGCGCGGACCTCGGTTATCACGGGGAAGTTGTTCGTGACGTCGATCACGAGCGTGTTCTCGGTGAACTCCGTGATGCGGCTGGCGGGATTCCAGACCTCCGAGGAGCAGAGCTTTATGTTGTAGACGAAGTGGCCGGAGTCGTTGTCGTAGAACCTGAGGCCGTTCCCGCTCGTGAGCGCGTCGGAGACCGCCGCGAGCGCCCCGCTCGAGAACGGAACGCCCCGGCCCGCGGAGCCGCGCGCCGCCTCGTCGACGGTGTTCGTGGTGAAGAACGCGGCGTAGGAGAGGTTCCTCGCGGCGTCGTTCGCGGGCTCGAGGTAGGCGTAGAGGGAGCTCGCGCTCGCCGTCTCGGAGAGCGTGAACGTCACGCTCTGCACGCCGCCCTCGCCGACGATCGGGGCCGAGATCGCCGCGGACACGTTCTTGGGCTGCCTGACGTAGACGTAGAACGCGCGCTCGGACGTGCGGCCGTCGGAGTTCGTCACCTTGATGGTGGTGTTCATGTTCTGGTCGGCCGAGGGGACGGGATACGACACCGGCACGTAGAGGACGCCGTCCTCGTCCGGCACGAGCGGATTGCCGTCCGCGTCCCTGTCAATCACGATCTTGGCGCCGCCCTCGTACTGCCACGTCACCTTGAAGGCGCCGTTCGTGCCGTCCAGCCCGAACATGTTGCGGTACGTGTCGCTGACGCGCACCTCGAAGACCGTCTCCACGCCGCCGCGGATCGAGAGGGCGGAGTTCGTGGCGGACGAGGCGATGTCCGCCGGGGCGTAGCCGTTCACGCTGACGATCTCGGGCTTCGTGCCGTACACCGTGAGGGTGAGGGGCTTGACGGTGAAGTACGCGGCCATCGCCGGGTCGTCGAAGTACGGGGTGACCACGATCCTGTCGCCCTTCACGCCGGAGGTGAGCGCTCCGAGGGCGTACAGGGCCTTCGGGTTCGCGGGGTCCTCGGTCGACTCGGTCTCGCCGGACGGTATCGTCACGGAGAGCGGAAGGCCGTCCGTGTAGCCGCCCTCCTGGCTGGCCGAGATGGCGATCAGGCCGTCGGGGATCGCCTCCTCGCCGTTCACCTCGTACTTGAGCTTGACCTCTACCGGGTCGTCGGCGGTCCAGGCCTGCGTGAGCTCGACCTTGAACGGAATGGTGTTCGTGTAGTCGGAGGTCGCGTTGATCGTGCACGCGGAGGCGCCGTTGGCGAGCACGGTGACGGTCGGGGCGAGCGGATCGAGGCACGCGACGGTGCGGGAGACGAAGTTCGTGATCGTCCTGCCGCTCGCGCTCGTTATGTTCGTGAGGGTGGAGGAGAGGAAGAGCTCGGTGGAGGTGCCCCTCGTCACGCCGCGGAGGCGGAACTGGAGGCTCGCGTCGCTGCCGTCGATCGTGAGCTTGAGCACGCGGGTGGAGCCCACCACGTACTGCGCGTCGGGAAGCACCACGGAGTTGGTGTCGGCGGTCCAGAGGTACACGGACCCGCTGTAGTCGCCGGCGAGCTCGCCGGGGATCGCGAGCGAGGGCACGAACTCCTTCGTGCTCGTGGAGCGCTCGTGCACGGCGCGCCAGACGGGGTTGCCGGCGGCGTCGCTCTCTGCGTTGGAGTCGAAGTCGATGGACTTGACGAAGATGCCGGCGTTGAAGAGCGTGCGGTCGACCGTCTTGTTGCCGGCCGCCTCGGTGACGGAGGACGGGAGGCTGCCGTCAACCTCGCCCCACGAGCCGTAGTTGCCGTAGGAGAACTGGCAGTAGTTCGTCGAGGTGATGACGTCCCAGCTCAGCCTGCTGTCGTGCGCGTAGGAGACGAGCCGCCAGGGGGAGGAGAAGTTGCGCCCGATGCCGAGGAAGTACTCCGTGGTGGCGCTGTCGGCCGCCTCGTTGCCCGCGCTGTTGGCGAGGGTGAGCGGGAGCGCGAGGTCGCCGGGCTTCACGGTGTAGGAGCAGACGATGTCGGTGAACCACGGCTCCTTCGCCGACTCGCCGATCTTGTCGATCGCCGCGAGGGTGAACCTGCCGCTGACGTACACGCCCACCTTGGGCGGGTTGATCGCCATCTGCTGCGCCACGTACGCGGAGTCCTGCGCCGTGCCGCCCTCGAAGTACTCGAAGCGCCACGGGTTGGAGAGCTGCTCCGAGGCCAGGCTCTGGCGGGACTGGTAGATCGCCGCGCTGTTCAGGTTCTCGAGGCGGATGCGGAAGTACGCCGTCTCGCCGACCGTGAACGCGGAGTCTATCGTCCCCGGGGAGACCAGGTTCCCGTCCGAATCGCACGGGTCTATCGAACGTATCGCCCCGACGTCAGCCAGGGAGATGTTTGCCACGAACGCCATCGCCGCCGCGATGAACCCAAGCGCAGTATTCTTCATGCTTGCACCCTTCTTCATTTCCTTAAGCCACCTTTCACCGCGGACTTCTCCTTGAGAATCCGCGCACGCACCGTCGAAATCGCGTCCTTCCTCGCGGAGGCCGCCTCGGCCTCGCACCGGGCGAGCCGGTTCGTGAGGTCCGCATACTCCGCGCCGCCCCTGGCGCCGTCGCCCAGCTTCGCGATCCTCGCGCGGATGTCCGCGGCCTTCGCGGCGACCGCCGCCCGCCTGGAGGCGATCGAGGCGAGGGCGTTCGTGTACGCCGGGTCATGCATCCTGGACGGCTCGGCGCCGTCGTCCTGCCTGTCCCTCGAGCATCCGCAGCCCGAGAGGAAGGCGCACAGCGCGCAGAGCGCGAACGTATGGATTGCGCGTCCCATCAGTCGCCCGTCTCCTTGTACGTGCCTCTGGCGCGCCAGTAGATCTTCTTCGCCCTGGACAGCGCCTTGAACGTGATCGAGCCGTCCTCCGCAGCCTTCCGCGGGTTGACCCCGTCCTCCGTCGCCGCCACCGACGCGGCGGCGGTCCAGGTCGCCTCGTCGCCGTCGAAGTCCGAAAGCGTCTCCGAGGAGTACAGCCAGTACCAGCAGTCCTTCACGGCCCCGGAGACCGTGACCGTCCACACGCCGTCGCCCGCGGCGTCGATGGAGGTGATCGAGATCTCGCCGATCTCGGGCTGAGGCTCCGGCTCGGGCTCGGGCTCGGGCTCCGGCTCCGGCTCGGGCTCTACGAAGTCCCAGAGCGCCACCGCCGTCCCGAGGGCGGTCTCGACGACGTCGGAGTCGCCGCATTCCACGCCGTCCACGAGCCATCCCTTGCAGAGCCACACGCCGCCCGTCGAGTCCGTGTAGTAGTCGCTCTCGAAGGAGAGGCGCACGAGCGGCGTCGTGCCCAGGTCGTTCTCGCCCCAGGAGAGTCCGCGCGGCGCGGGGAGGCCGTCCTCCACCAGGCCGCTCGGGGACGCGCTCACGGCGACCGAGTAGCCGGCGAACGGCTCCTCGGGCGCGGCCGCGCCGTTGCGGTAGTCGGCGGAGACCGTGACCGGCTCGCAGACATCGAACGAGACGACCGTGGAGTTCTCGCTGTAGGCCACGTCCTCGCTGTCCTCGGAGTACTCGCCCGTCGACGCGCCCTCCACGCTCCACTGCTCGAACCCGTACGTTCCGACCTTGCCGGCGGCGGTTATCGTCACCACGTCGCCGCTCTCCACCCACGTCTCGGCGGGCGTCACCGCCGTGGCGAGCTCGGGGAGAGTCCTGTTCGCCGAGGCCTTGGCCGTGACCCGGTAGTGCGACGCCCTCCACACCCAGGTGAGCGTGACCTCGTCGCCGGAGAAGAGCTGCATCTCGGCCTCGGTCCCCTCGGCCAGGACGTCCACGAGGGCGTCCACGGACTCCACGGCGTTGGTCGTCCAGCCCACGCAGGCCATGACCACGCCATCATCGAAGTTCGTGACCGCCGCCGGGGCGGAGAACACGGCGACCTCGCCGTTCGTCCACGAGCTCGCCGACGCGCCGTAGCCGTAGGACACCTCGCCGACCTCGCACGCGTCGAGATTCTCGCTGCCGGCGTCGATCCCCGCCACCGTCACGGCTATGCCGGAGGCGCGGCGCGCGTAGGAGTCGTAGCCGCCGTCCAGCAGGGACGGCACGGCGTTCGTGACCGCCACGGTGTTCGTGGCGGAGAAGGTGTACGAGACCGCGCCGGTCTCGAGGGCGTCCGCCTCGTAGTCGATGAAGTTCTCGTACGCCAGGCGCCCGTTCTCGGCGGTCCAGCGGAGGTCCGGGTCGAAGACGGCGGGGTCGAACACGCCGACCGCCGGGTCGCCGTCCGGCCTGTTGTAGTCCGTGGCCTTCACGTTGTTGTACACGAGCACGAACCTGTTGGACATGTCGGTAGTGTCGTCCAGATGGTAGATGTACTCCATGAGGGCGTTGGACCTCTCGCCGCCCGACGTGCCGCTGACGAGCAGCAGCGCCTTGCCGTCGCGGAGCGCCGCCTCCTTGCCCGAGGCGAGGGTGTAGCGGACGTCCGTGTTCAGCACGGAGAGCTCGATCTCGGCGGGGATCGCGGCGTTGAGGTCGTCCAGGACGGCCGACTCGTCCTCCAGCGTCTCGGCGTCGAACGGGTCTATCGGCGCGTACTTGGCGCGGGGGGCGTAGCCGACGCGGAGGTCGGTGATGGACGGCGGCACGCGTATGCCGAAGAAGCCGTTGGCGTTCACCGGGGCCGTGGCCGTCACGCCGTTCGTGACGTAGCCCGGGAGCTCGAGGTCCACGCCGGGGATGTTCGCCGAGCCGTACACCGGCACCACGGCGTCGTCCTGGTAGCCGATCATCGTCACCGCCTCGTCCACGAGCTTGAAGTCCGAGACCGTCGGGAAGCGGTACCAGGCGTCGGCGGCGCCGCCCCACCCCATGAACACGCGGCAGAACTGGTCGCCGTCCGGGTCGCGCGCGTAGCCGCACGCGACCACCGCGTGCCCGCCGGCGTCGCCCGTGATGCCGAGGACGGACGGCGCTCCGCACCAGGCCTGCGCGTAGACCGTCTTCGTGAACTGGTTCTCGTTGTCGGCGGACTTGGAGGTGTCGAACTGCACGTAGCGCGCGGTCGTGAACCCGAAGGCCTTGAACGCCTTGACGAGGTCGGACACAAACGCGCCCGACTCCGTCCCCGGGCCGGCGATGTCCCACGTCATGTTGACCAGCACGCCGACGTTGAAGGCCACCCGGCCGAGAAGGGCGTAGTCGGCGTCGGCAAGCGTGTCGTCCCCCTCCTTCGCCCCGCCGAAGGACTTCGGGAGGATCGACCAGTCTATCGCGCCCGGCATGGTGGAGCAGTACGCGGCGGGGGCGGGGGCATTGTAGTAGTTGGGCTCGCCCTTCACGCTCCCCACGTCGTTCGTGCAGTTGAAGAACTGGAGGATCGCGGAGCCCGCGGTGGCGACGCATCCGCAGACCGCGTTCTCGGGCGTGTACTTGTTGTAGCAGAGCTTGCCATTCACGAAGTCCTGGTTCCAGTGGGTGTAGCGGCCGCCGCTCTCGAAGCCGTCCACTATGCGCCGCACGTACGGGCTCTCGTCCCCGCCGTCGAGCGCCTGCGCCTGCAGCTTCGCGCCCGAGCCGCCAACGCCGTACTTCGCCCACTGCGCGTTCGCCGCCGAGATCGAGGCCTCGAGGCCGGCGGACTGCGAGGAGGCCGGGACGGCCTGGGAGGCGGCGGACGCCGCCGCGGCCGCGCCGGAGGAGCGGCGCGTGGAGGCCGCGGCCGCCCTGCGAAGCCCGATCACCGAGAGACGGTTCTCCATGTCCTTCCTCAGGATGGACGGGAGCGGATGGCCCTTCGGGAACTCCCCGCCGAAGTTCTCGACCACCGCGACCACGAGGTCGAGGTCGCTGTCGGGCGAGGCGATCACCGCGCTGTCGTCCGACATCTGCACGATCCAGTACAGGACGGTCGACCCGCCGTCGTCAAGAGACACGGCCCTGGCCGAAACGGGCGAGCCGCCGCGAAGGAACGTGGGGCCGTTCGCCGCCGACCAGGCGGAGACGGCCTTCATGACGTCGTTGGACGACACCGGCGCCGCCTGCACGCAGAGCGCCGCCATCGTCGCAACAAGCGCAACGACATGAAGATATCTGTTGAAGACCATGTCCATTCACCTCTTCATGGGTACAATTTCCCTAATAAATGGGCGTAGTTTACCACTAACGAAAGGCGAAAACAAGAGGAAATGTAATGGGCTAGCCGCAGTCGACCGCGGCGCCGGTCTCGTGGAGCAGAAGCTTCGCCGATATGCGCTCCGGCGGCAGCCCGGTGAGCGCGGACAGCGCGCTCCTGTACATGCGCATCTGCGCTCCGTACGCATCCCGCATCCGCCGCGCGAACGCGTCGACGCCCTCGCCGTCCCTCCGGGCGTTGGTCTTGAAGTCGTAGATGGTCGCATGGCGCGCGCCGCCGACGTCCGCAAACACGACCCGGTCGAACTGCCCCGACTGCCACACGTCGCCGAGGAGCACCTCGTACGGCCTCTCGCGCCACAGGGCCACGCACCCCTCCGGCTTCACGAGCGCCCGGTCGAACGCCGTCGTCGCCTTCGCGGGGTCAACCCACTCGACCTCCGCGTACTGCGCATGGATCTCCACGCCCCTCTTCGCGGCCCGGCCAAAGCCCTCCGCGAACAGGCCGTCGCCCCTCATCCCGGAATGGAACAGGCTGCTCGGGCGGGCCTTGCGCATCGCGCAGCGTCCTGCGCGGCGGAATCCGCCGGACGGCCTGCCGCCGGACGCCTCGCCGTCAGTCCCGCCGCCCTTCCTCTGCCCGACCTTCAGATACCACTCCCGGTCGCCGGACGTCGCCAGGCCGACGAGACGCACAAGATCGCTGAACTTCGCCGGCGGCTCCGAGGACGGCTTCTTCCGGGTCTGCTTCTTATCGGGGTGGAGTATCATGGTGAGCGCCATCTTGGCGCGCGTCATGGCGACATACGCGAGGCAAAGCGAACCGTATCGCTGCACCTGCCGCCTTCTCCGCTCCGCGGCGGCGATCGCCGGGTCTCCGTCGGCGGCCCCCTTCCCGGGGTTGTCCAGAAGCCACTCGCCGTCTCCCTCCCCGCCCTCGAGCGGGCCGATGTGCTCGGGCCTGCCGCTGACCAGGCCGTCCGGCTCGTAGAACGGAATGATCACGTGGTCGAATCCGAGGCCCTTGGACTGGTGCATCGTCATGATCCGCACCATGCCCGGCTCGGCGTAGTCGCGGCGCGTCTTGTTCTCGAGGTACGCCTTGAAGTCCGACAGCCTCATCGTCGCGTCGCGGCTCTCCTCGAACTCGGCGGCGCACTTTATGAAGTCCTCGAACCTCGCCTCCGTGAAGCCGTCCCACGAGCCCGGCAGGGACTTCAGCGCCTCGCGCACCTCGCGGAACTTCCGCACCATGCCGATGCGGGTGAAGTCCTCGAGGAGCCGGGCGGAGAGCTCCTCCGCGGGCGGGAGGCCGCCGGGGTACATCACCTTCGCGATCGGCGAGTGCCTGATGTGGGCGTACGCGAAGCCGTCGGCGGCGTGATCGGCGAGCCAGGCGAGCTCCACCATCGCGGACAGCACGAGCGAGTCCGACACGTGGCTGTCCCCCTCGAAGACCACGCGGTCGATTCCGCTCGCCTTGAGGTACGAGAGGATCTTCTCGCCGAAATCGTTCTTCCTCACGAGGATGGCCGCCGATATTCCGCGCTCCCACGGCCTCACGGCGAGGAGGGCGTTCCTGATCGGCTCGAAGAAGTCCGACATGCTCGCAAGCGGCCTCCCCTCCGCCTTCTTCGCCTGGATCACCTCGACGAATCCGACGCTGTCCGTGGCGTGGCTGCGGTGCGGCCTGCATTCCCACACCGCGCCCGCGGGAGCGTCGTCCATGTCGAACGCCGAGCGGATGCTGGAATCGCCGAACACGGCGTTCACGGCGTCCGATATCGCCTGGCGATACCGGTACGACTCGTCCAGCCGCTCGAGCGCGTTGCCCTTCTGCGCCGCGCGGCCCACCTGCTCGGAGAGTATCCGCGTGTCGCCGCCGCGCCATTCGTATATGGACTGCTTCCTGTCGCCGACGATCAGCACGCTCCGCCCCGAGCCCGGCTGGCTGCTCTCGCTCGTCAGGTTCTCCACCGCCTTCCACTGGGCGCGGCTCGTGTCCTGGAACTCGTCCAGCGCCCAGTGCTCGAACTTCGCGTCGAGGCGGTACTCCAGGGGCAGCCTCACGCCCTCCGAGAGCGAGTTGACGAGGCGCGGCAGGTCGTCGAACGTTATGTTGCCCCGGGAAGTGACCTTCGCCTCGTACGCGGCGTCGTACGTGCGCATGAGGCGGAACAGGCCCTGCGTCACCTCAAGCGACCTCGCGATCTTCCGCATGCGCATCAGGTGGAGCAGCCCCAGCGCCTCGGAGTCGTCCCCCAGGCCGCCCTTGAGGCTCGGGAGCGCTCCGCCCGAGAACCGGGCGGCCTCGTCCAGGAGCGAATCCCACCCGCGCTCGCCGCGATGCCGCTCAAGCCCCCTCGCCATCTCGCGTATGTCGTCCAGGGAGACGTCGAGATCCTTCGGCGGCTCGCCGCCCCATATCGTCCTGGGCGCCCCCCACGCCGAGGCGGAGGGCCGCTCCCTGTAGCGGGAGTGCCACTTCCTCACGAACTCGGAGAACCTCTCCCCGAAGCCGCGCGACCCCGCCGTGCCGGACACCAGCCGGAACGCCTCGCGGAACACCGCCTTGGCGTCCTCGGAGTCGAGCATCAGCATCTCCGAGACGAGGCGCTGGCGCTCCACCGGGCTGCGATAGTCGCTCATCACCGAGACCTCGCCGCCGAACCCGAGCTCGAGGGGGATCATGCGCACGATGCGCATCATGAAGCTGTCCAGCGTGCCGATGAGCGAGAGGTGCTGCCGGGATATGACCTTGCGCAGCATCGCCGTGAAGTCCGCCGTGGAGAGAGCGCGGCCCATCCTCTTGCTCTCCTCGGCGGCGACCTCCGGGCTGGAGGCCGCCCTCGAAAGCCGCTCGATGAAGCTGTTGAATATCTCGCCCGCCGCCATGCGCGAGAAGGTGAGCGCGACGATGCGCTCCGGCTCCACGCCGCCGAATATCAGCCTCAGCAGGCGCGTGACGAGCGAGAACGTCTTGCCGGTGCCGGCGGACGCCTCGATCACCGTCAGCGGCGGGAGCGCCGCGCTCACAGCCCCTCCTCCTCGCACGCCATCTGCCTGGCCTTCTGGTCCGCGAGCCAGGCAGGGTCGAGCCCCTCTTCAAGCGGCTGCCACAGGAGGTCCTTGTAGTCGACGGCGCATCGCGAGGCCGGCGACGGCGGATAGAACACGCCCCTCGCGATCCTGGTGAGAAGCCTGAGCACCTCGTCCTCGCACGCGCTCTGGCCGCCCTCGTGGCGGGCGCTCTCCTCGGCGAACCGGACGTCCTCCGCCCTCTCGCCGAGGACGCAGTAGAACGCCGCCGCCGAATGCGCCTTCGCCGGGTCGTACCGCCCGGAGGCCTCGACCATCGCCCGGTATATCGGCAGCTGCAGGCTGCCGCCGATCTTGGATTCGTCCATCCTCGCCCAGGTCTTGTAGTCTATGATCGCGAGCTCCCCCGTGCGCTCGTTCTCGTCCACCCTGTCGACCTTGCCGCGCAGCAGCGTGGGGCAGCCCTTTATCCTGCACTCGAGCGGCAGCTCCGAGTCGACGATCCTCCACCCCTGGGCGCGCCTCCTCGCCTGGTGCACGGAGAAGGCGCGCAGACGGTCGATCGCGGCCTCGCCCTGAAGGGCTATCACCGTGGGGACGCTCTCTCCGAACCTCGAGAGCCTGCGCCACACGGCGTCCGCCAGGAAGGCGGCTATCTCCCCCGCGTCGACGGAGTCCTTCGGCCCGGACTTTGCCAGGTCGTCCAGCACGCCGTGGCACAGCGTGCCGAACTCCAGCGGGCCCAGCTCCTGGCTGACGTCGTCGGAGCGCTCCCCGAAGATCTCGCCCAGATAGAACCCGAACGGGCACTTGACGTATTCGTCGAGCGCCGACGGCGACATCCTCTCCCTGAACACGGTCCCCTTCGGCGGGAACGGGAGGCTAAGCCGCCACGCGGGCGGAAGCGACTTCGGCGGCGCGCTCCCGCACCCCTTGGTGATGGCGTAGAGGCGCATGGCGAGCCCCGGCAGGTCGCCGTCGCCGATCCCGTGGAAGAGTATGCGCGAGGGCTTGAGCACGCTCTTGTCGCCCGCCACCTGGTGCAGGTGCACCGACACCGCGCCGCGCGGGCGGCACGCCGCCGCCTCGCGGAGGATGAAGGAGTCGCGCATCTCGCGCCGCGCGTTCGTGGCCACTCCGAGCGCCTCGCGCAGCGAGTCCGGCACGAACGGATGGCCGACCACGCTCGCGGGCACGCACCCCTCGTTGAACCCGGCGACGACGAGCTCGTCCTCGGCGCACCACGGCACCTCAAGCCACCCGTTCGCGACGAGGATGCTGGGCGACAGCGGCTCCAGCATGTACGTGGACCTCTTCAGCAGCCTCAGGCACAGCATGGCGCGCAGGCGCTCCGGCACCAGCTCGCTCGCGCACGCCTCGCGAATCTCGCGCACCGTCTCGGCGGCGGCGACGAGCTCGCGGTCGGACGGGTTCTCCTCGTCGAGCACGAGCGTGGAGAACACCTTCCCCACGAACCCGAACGGGTCGCGGATCTCGGCCTTCAGCGCCCGCGCCATGCGCAGCAGCCCCTCCACCGCGGTGCGCTCGGAGTCGTGCCACGCCTCCCGGGCGGCGGCCTCCATGCCGCGCATGGCGTCTTCTATCGTGCGCGGGAGGGACTGGTTCTGGACCGCGTCGAGCGCCCCCACGAACCGGGCGATCTCGCCGCGCGTGACGCCGAGGCGCTCCGCCGCCCACCGCGCCACGTCGCCGAAGCGCACGAGCGTGGCGAACGTCGCGTAGTCGTCGCGCACGGAGAGGCTGAACACGCAGAGCAGGAGCCGCCCCAGGGCGGACTGCGACAGCGCCGTCCGGGACGGATTGCGGAGCGCCAGCTCGTCGTTCGAGAAGTGGTTCTGGAACGCGCCCTCCAGCTCCGGGTACATGTCCTGGTCGCACACCGCCAGGGCCGGCAGCGCCTCGGAGGCGCCGACCGACCTGAAATGCCGCGCGATGTCGTCCGCCTCGACTACTGCGGACGGCGCGGGGAGGATCGCGTCCGGAGAGATGTCGGCGCGGAAGATGGCGGCCGGGCGACCCCACTCGTCGAACATTCCCGCCTCCGACGGGTCGGCGTGTATCAGCGCGAACACGTCCTGCCGCGAGTTCCCGAGGTAGGCCACGAACGCCTCCTGCGCGTCCACGGCGCCCGGAAGCACGATCTCCTCCACGCCCGGCTCCAGGCATCCGGCCTCCGCCGCGCGCCTCCTCGACTCGCACCGCGCCATCACGCCCCTGCCCGAGAGCGCCCCGAGGAACGAATCCTCGATCCTCGAGAGCTCCGCCCACCGCTGCGCGTCGGCGTCGCACCGGACGTCGCGCATGAGCAGGGCCTTCTCGCCGATGACGGAGTAGATGTCCAGGATGGACCCCGCCGTCTCGAGCGCCCACTCGGCGCTCCTGTCGGCAGGGGGGCGCGGGAACAGCGCCGGGAATGCGGAGAGGTCCGCATCGAGCAGGACCGATGCCATCGCGCACAGCTCCTCGGCCTCGGTCGCCACGCGCGCGTCCTTCGCCTGCAGCACGCAGCTGGCCATCGTGACGAGCGGGGCGAGCACGCCGCCCCAGCCGCGCTCCCTCGCCTTCTTCGCGAGCTCCAGCCGGAGGTTCCGCCCGCTCTGCGCCGTCGGCACCACGACCATCACGTGCGCCAGCGACTTGGCGCCGCCGGGGTCGTCGCGGACCCGTCCGCACAGCCACTCCGCCGCCGCGTCCACAAGCCTGCGCCGGGGGTCGAGATATGCCGTCTCACGCGACATCCGTTCCGCCCTGCATGGCAAGCGAGACGCGCTTGCCGGTCGAGTTCGTGAGCCGGGCGAGCTCCTTCGCCGGCAGCATCACGTTCTGGGCGCCGGGCTCGTAGCCCACCTTGCGCATCGCCTCCCGGTACTGCCTCTGGGCGTCGTCCAGGGCCTTGCCGATCTTCTCGAGCGCCGCGAAGGCGGCGTCCAGGCGGGAGAGGATCTGCTCGGCGCGCCTGCCGATGTCGACGTTGTTCCTGTCCACCTTCAGCCTGTCTATGCCGAGCTTGAAGAGCACGAGATACCCGAACAGCATCTGCGGCGAGGCGAGCACCACGTTCCGCGAGTTCGCGAACGATCCGATGGACGGGTCGGCGGAGAGCGCGGCGGCGTACGTGGCCTCGCTCGGCATCGCCATTATCACGACCGGGGAGTATTCCGCCTCCGGATCGGAGTCCTTCTCCTTGAACCTCCTCGGGTACTCCTTGCCGGCGAGCCCGACGATCTGGCTGCGGACGCTGTGGGCGTGCTCCCTCATCAGGTCGTCCGCGTCGGACGTGCGCCCCTCGTCCGACGCCTGCACGGCGGAGAGGAACGCGTCGATGTTCACCTTCGCGTCTATGAGGATCTTGCGGTGCTCGCCGTCGAACACGGTGAAGTCCGGAAGCCCCGCGTCGCGCGCGCCCTCCTGCTCCACGAAGTCCACGCCCCTCTTCAGGCCGGCGCCCTCCAGCGCGTTGCGGACGATCCCCTCGCCCCAGTTGCCCTGCCTCTTTGCGCCGCCCCTCAGCGCGGCGATGAAGTTCTCCGCCTGCTGGCCGAGGCTCTGGGCCTTCTGGCCGACCTCCCCCAGCTTAGACTTCAGCTCCGAGCCGAGCTGGACGTTGGCCTCGCGCGCCCTCTCCGCGGAGGCCTTGAAGTCCGCTATCCTCTCCTTCAGCGCGTCGAAGAGCGGCCTCACGTCCTGCGCGTTCTTCTCGGAGAGCGAACGCGCCTTCGCGTCGAGCTCCCTCCCGACCAGCGCGGTGAACTCGCTGCGGAGCGCGTCGATGGTCGCGTCGAACGTCCTGCGCTGCGCGTCATCCCTCGCGGCGCGCGCGCCGGAGAGGGCGCGAAGCGCCAGCCCGAGCGCGGCGGCGAGGGCGACTGCGACGCAGAGAAGCGCTATCGACGCGGCGACCACTTCGCCATTCCGCCCGGATCAGGCCTTCGCGGCCTTTATCTTCGCGGCCACGTCGAGCATGCGCACGTTGAGGTCCGCGAACGTGACGTCGGTGGAGTACACGTCCTTGTAGTAGGCGTACGCCTTCTCAAGGTCGCCGGACTGCTCCGCGCACAGGCCGAGCTGGTAGACGATCTTCTTCTTCAGGTCGTCCATCGTGGGGATCTGGTCGCGCGCGGTCTCGAGCTGCATCACGCCCATGTCGATCTGGCCCTTGCGCACGAAGCACATGGCCAGGTAGTAGAGCGCCTCAAGGCGGTCCTTCGGGCTCTTCTGGGCGAGCTGGAGGTGCTGCACGGCCTCGTCGTAGTACTCGTAGGAGTAGTACTGGAGCCCGAGCTCGAAGTGCAGGTGGAGGTCGTTCGGGTAGCGCTCCACGCGGGCGGCGAGGTCGTCGAACACGAACTGGTTCTTCTCGGCCTCGAGCTCGTCCGCCTCGTCCGCCTTGCCGGCCGACTTCAGCGCCTCTATGCGGAACTCGTAGTCGGCGGTCCTGGTCGACGAGAGCATGCGGTCCAGCTCGGGGTCGGAGCTGTTGATCGAGATCGCCTTCTCAAGCGTGGATATCGCCTCCGGGAAGCGCTTGTTCTGGGTGTAGAGGCGGGCCAGGGCGCGGTAGAAGTTCATGTTGCCCGGCTCCTTCTCGATCTGGGCCAGCTTCTCCGCGATGAGGGCGTCCGCGTCGTCCCCCACCACCATCGCCTTGTTCGCCTGGTCGAGCTTCTTGGCCTGCTCCTTGTTCGCGAGGAGCTGCTGGAAGCCGCCCTTCTTGCCGACGGCGTCGTTCCACCCGGCGGACATCGTGGCCTGGGCCTCCGTGTTCTTCAGGAGCTGGAGGATGCGCTGGTCGCCGGGCTTGAGCTCGGCGAGCTTCTGGTAGGCGTCGCGCGCCTTGTCGAACCTCTTGGCGATGGTGTAGTAGGTGGCCACCCGCTCGAGGAGCGCGGGGTCGTTGTTCCCGCAGTTGTACGCGGCCTCTATCGTCATCGCCGCGGCCTCGGGCCTGCCGGCGGACTCTGCCGCCTTCACGGCGCACTCGATGTTGTTCGGGTCGAGCGGGTTCTGCTGCAGAAGCTTCTCCGCCTCGGCCATGGCCTCGGCCCCACTGCCCTTCTTCGCCAGGGCGAGCACCTTCTGCCGGGCGAAGTAGCCGCCGACCCCCTGGAGCTTCAGCGAGAGGGCGCTGGGCGGGGCGCTGCGGAACTTGCCTATCTGCGCGGCGCGCAGCATCCTGCGCGTCTCGAGCGCGTCGGGCGCAATCGCAAGCGACTGCATGAGCATCTCGATCGCCAGATCGAACTTCCTGGCCTCCAGGGCCTGCCTGCCCCTGTTCGTGAAATTCTGGGCCTTCTGGGCCATTGCGTCGCTCGCCATACAAACCATGCCTTTCCTGAAAGAGAAAATCCCCCGCACTTTACCACAAACCGCCTGGCCTTTCAAGCGGCCCGCGGGCGGACGTCACGCCTTCCTCGGCGGCACCGCGAAGTCCCCGGGCCTGAAGTAGTGCGTCCTGCGCGTGTCGGCGGCGACGTTGGCGGCGAGAACGGCCACGGCGGACTCGTACGCGAGCTCCGCAGGGCAGTTGAGCGCCTCGCCGTGGCGGCACGCCGCGAAGAAGTTCTCCAGGTGCGGCATGTGCGCGGGCTTGTTCATCTCCACCGCGAGGGGATTGCCCGTCGCCTGCGCGGAGATGCGCGTGTCGACGGCGATGTCCTTGGTGACCTCCTTCTTTATCTTGTCCCCCTCCGTCGGAAGGATGTAGCCCTTGTCGATGAACCTCTGCCACTCGGCGTCGGAGAAGCCGCCCTCGCGCAGCTCCCTCTGCACCGTGTTCCCGCGCGCCGATATCTCCGCTATCGTCAGGGCGGCGTTCACGCCCATGAACTGCTCGTAGAACCCGCCGCGGGCGTTGGACGATATCACCTGGTACACGGCCTCGTTCTTCGTGCCGTCGGGCATCGTGAACTCGTAGATGCAGTACACGCGGTCGTACGTCTGCCGCCGCGGCGAGAACGCGTCCTTCCCGCCGATCGCGGTGACGCTGGACGGCGGCACGCCCCACGCCCAGAAGAAGAGGTCTATCTGGTGGGACCCGAGATCGACCATCGAGCCGCCGCCGTACTTGTGGAACCAGCGCCAGTTCAGGTACTGCTCGGCGTTCTCGTAGCCGTACTTGGTGAGGACGGACTGCTTCGGCGGGCGCTTCACGGAGAAGAACGGGGCGAGGGTGCGGTTCCACTGCGCGTACGCGGTGGTGACGCGCCCGAGCATCTCGGGCACCACGTGCTCGAAGCAGTGGCGGTAGCGCGGGTTCGAGCGGCGCTGGTGGCCGATCTGGAGCAGCCTGCCCGTCTCCTTCTGCACGCGGCACATCTCCGCCGCCTCCTCGAGCTTGTTGCTCATCTCCTTCTCGCAGTACACGTGCTTCCCCTTGCGCAGGCAGTAGCACGTGTGCTCGCAGTGCATCCAGTCCGGCGTGGCCACGACAACCGCGTCGATGTTGGAGTCCTCCTTGTCCAGCATCTCCCGGTAGTCCTCGTACGTGCGCACGTCCATGCCGTAGCCCCTGAAGAAGGCCTTCGCCTGCTGGCACTGGAACTTCCAGATGTCGCACACGGCGCGCACGCGCACGCCCGGGATGCGGGCGATGGAGTTCGAGAGCACGCGGCCCTCGGCGCCCCACCCGATCATGGCCACGTTTATCGTGTCGTCGTCCGGCCCGATCGGGCGCTTGTCCTCGGGCAGCCGCCCCCTGTCGTCGCCGAGAATGCCGAAGCTCGGCAGAAAACCCGCCGCCACGGCGGCGCCCTTTATGAACCCTCTCCTGTTCGCCATCTGTTCCATCTTCTTCCCCCTTGTCCGCAATTATAGCACACGCCGATTCAGGACGGCAATCCGACGCGCTCGGCGAGCGCGGTGCGCCGCGCGCTCACGGTGTTCGTCTCGATCGCCTTCGTGACCGCCCACGCCGAGCCGATGACCATCACAAGCCGCCTGCCCCGGGTCATCGCCGTGTACAGGAGGTTCCGCTGGAGAAGCATGTAGTGCTGGTTGTGCACCAGCACTATGACCGCCGGGTACTCGCTCCCCTGCGACTTGTGGATCGTGGTCGCGTACGCCAGCGCCAGCTCGTCCATGTCGCCGGACGCGTACTCCACCGGCCGCCCGTCGAAGGACACCACGAGCGAGCGGTCCTCGGGGCTGGCGGACAGCACGAAGCCGACGTCCCCGTTGAACACGTCCTTGTCGTAGTCGTTCCTGAGCTGCATCACCCGGTCGCCCCTGCGGAACGCGACCGCCCCGCGCCGCACCGCGGGGCCGTCCGGGTTCAGGCGCTGCTGCAGGAGGGCGTTGAGGTTCTCGGTGCCGAGCACGTTCTTCCTCATCGGGGAGAGCACCTGCACGTCCTGCATCGGGTCCAGGCCGAACTTCCTCGGGATGCGGTTGACCATGAAGTCGAGCACGAACGCCAGCGCCTTCTCCGGGTCGCGCTGCTGCACGAAGTAGAAGTCGCTCTCCGCCCCGGGAGGCGGCAGCTCGAAGCCCTTGCCGTCGTTGACGTTGTGGGCGTTCCTGACGATCAGGCCGGAGTTGTCCTGGCGGAATATCTCCGTGAGGCGGGAGCACGCGACGCCTCCCGAGGCGATGAGGTCGCGGAGCACGTTCCCCGGCCCCACGCTCGGCAGCTGGTCCGTGTCGCCGACGAGCACGACCGTCGCCTCGTCCGGCAGGGCGAGGGCCACGTTCTCCATCAGGCGTATGTCCACCATGGACGTCTCGTCGAGCACGAACACGTCGCCCTCGAGCCTGTTCCTCGCGTTGTACGTGAACTCGCGCGTCTTCGGGTTGTACTTGAGGAGACGGTGCAGGGTCTGCGCCCTCGTCCCCGTGGACTCCGAGAGCCGCTTCGCGGCCCTCCCCGTCGGCGCGGCCGTGACCACGCGGATCGAGGGCTTCCCGCCGTCCCCCTTCCGCGCCTGGTATATGTCCACGAGCGCGCGCACGATCGTCGTCTTGCCCACGCCCGGCCCGCCGGTTATGATGCTCACCTTGTTCAGGAGCGAGGCGCGCACCGCCCGGTCCTGCGCGGGGGCGAGACGGAATCCCGTCGTCCGCTCCCACCACGACAGTGCCTTCTCGGCGTCTATCTCCCTGAACGGCCTCGGGGCGCGGAGCATCCGGCGGATCTTCGAGGCCACGTTGCACTCGGCCCGGTAGAGGTCCTCGAGGTATATCCTGCGCGGCGCCTCGGCGACGCCGCCCACGTGCTCCGCCACGACGCGCCTGTCGGCCTCCTCCGCCCGGAGCGCCTCCGTGAGCCGCTCCACGTCTATGCCCACGAGCTCGTTGGCGCGCAGGAGCAGGTCAGGCTCGAGCGTCCAGCAGTGCCCGCCGTCCTCCGCCTCCGTCCGGAGCGTGTGGATCAGCGCGGCGCGGGCGCGCTGCGGCGCGTCCTTCGGCATCCCGAGCGACATCGCTATCTTGTCCGCGGTGGCGAACCCTATGCCCCAGATGTCCCGGCACAGGCGGTAGGGGTCGGACTTCACTATGGCGATCGTGTCCTGCCCGTACCTGCGGTATATGTCCACGGTCCTCGAGACGGATATGCCGTACGTCTGCGTGAAGATCATCACCTCGCGCATCGCCGCGCCCTCGGTCCAGCTCGCCTTGATGCGGCGGGCGCGGGTCTCGCCGATCCCGGGGACCTCGGTGAGGCGGGACGAGAACCGGTCGAGCACCTCCAGGGTCTTCTCCCCGAACTTCGCCACTATGCGCTTGGCGTACTCGGGGCCGATCCCCGATATCAGGCCGGAGGCGAGGTAGCGCTCCATCCCGGCGAGCGAGTGCGGCGTGGCGCAGACGATGGACGAGGCCCTGAACTGGCGGCCGTGCACCTTGTCCACGACCCACTCGCCCGAGGCGTGCAGCTCCTCGCCCTCCCACACGGCCCCGCACGTGCCCACGACCACCGCCTCCGCCGGCCTCGGGCGGAACGCCCCGCCCCCGCCGCAGGAGACCCGGAGGACGGAGTACCCCGTGTCGGGGTTGCGGAAGACTATGGACACCACCGTGCCGTCAAGCGCCTCGAGCGGAGTCTCCGCCATTCCGCAGCACCCCTCGCTCAGAGCGGCTTCGCCCCCGCCCAGAGCTTCTCGAGGGCGTAGTAGGCCCTCGCCTCTGGCAGGAAGACGTGCATCACCACGTCCACGTAGTCCACCACGATCCAGCCGCTCGCCGGGTCGCCGCTCGTGCGATACGAGTCGACGCCCGCCTCCTTCATGGCCCCCTGCGCGCCCGCGACCAGCGCCTTCAGGTGCGGCGCGGCCGAGCCGGTCGCCACGACGAACGCGTCCGCAAGCCCGGACACCCCGCGCACGTCGTACGCCCTCACGTCCTCCGCCTTCTTGTCCTCAAGGGCGGCCCGGATGATCCCGACCTGTTCTTCTACCGTCATTTCTTCCTCGCAGTGCCTTGCAGGAGAGGCGTGGTCTTCACCTTCTCGATGATCTCGGCAGTCACCTCGGGATGGGTCTTCAGGAACTCCATCGTGGCCATCGTGCCCTGCCCCAGCTGCTCCGTCCCGTACGATATCCAGCTGCCGCGCTTCTCCACCACGCCGCGCGCCAGCGCCGCGTCGAGCACGGACCCCTCCCACGATATGCCGCAGGAGTAGAGTATGTCGAACTCCGCCTCGGTGAACGGCGGCGCGACCTTGTTCTTCACGACCTTCACGCGCGTGCGGTTGCCGATCACCGTGCCGCCCGAGTCCTTGATCGCCCCGATGCGCTGCACCTGGAGGCGGCACGAGGCGTAGAACTTCAGCGCCTTGCCGCCGGGGGTCGTCTCGGGGTTGCCGAACATGATGCCGATCTTCTCCCGCACCTGGTTCGTGAAGATGCAGAGCGTCTTCGTGCTCGAGAGCACGCCAGTGAGCTTGCGCATCGCCTGCGACATGAGGCGGGCCTGGAGCCCCATGTGGCTGTCGCCCATGTTGCCGTCGATCTCCGCCTGGGGCGTCAGCGCCGCGACGGAGTCCACCACGATCACGTCGAGCGCGCCGCTCTTGCAGAGCTGCTCGCAGATCGAGAGCGCCTCCTCGCCGGAGTTCGGCTGGGACACGATGAGCTCGTCGAGGTTCACGCCGATCTTCTTCGCGTATCCGGGGTCGAGCGCGTGCTCGGCGTCGATGAACGCCGCCGCGCCTCCGTTCCTCTGCGCGTTCGCGACGACGTGCAGGGCGAGGGTCGTCTTGCCGCTCGACTCCTGGCCGTAGCACTCCACTATGCGCCCGCGCGGAAGCCCGCCCACGCCGAGCGCGAGGTCGAGCGACAGCGCGCCCGTGGAGATCACCGGGATGTCCGCGTGCGCGCGGTCCCCGAGCTTCATGATGGAGAGCTCGCCGAACTCCTTGCGGATCTGCGAGAGCACTGCGTCGAGCGCCGCATTGCCCTTCCTCGCGGACTCCGCCGCGTTCTCTTTCCTGTCTGCCTTTTCTGCCATGGTATGCTCCTGCTTCTGTTGCCCTTCGCCCGCCGCCAGATCACGCCCTGCCGCCGAAGAAGTAGCGGTTGGCGTTGTTGAACGAGATGTCGGACACGATCTTGCCGAGCCACTTGACGTCGTTCGGGATCTCGCCGCGGTCGACCTCCTCGCCGAGCTTCGCGCAGAGTATGCGGCGGAAGTACTCGTGGCGGGTGTAGGAGAGGAACGAGCGCGAGTCCGTGAGCATCCCCACGAAGTTGCCGAGGCAGCCGAGCGCGGAGAGCGCCTCTATCTGCTTCTTCATGCCGTCCTTCTGGTCGAGGAACCACCAGGCGCTCCCGAGCTGGAGCTTGCCGCGGTCCGGGCCCTTCTGGAAGCAGCCCATGAGCGTGGCGAGCATCTCGGTGTCCTTCGGGCTGAGCGAGTAGAGGATCGTGCGCGGGAGCGCGTCCTCCAGCTCCAGGCGGTCGAAGAGGCGCGAGAGCGACTCGGTCACGGACCAGTCGCCGATGCAGTCGAAGCCGGTGTCCGGGCCGAGCGCCTTGAACATCCTGGTGTTGTTGTCGCGCAGGCAGCAGTAGTGCAGCTGCGCCGTCCAGTTGGCCTTCGCGTCGGCCTTCAGGCCCTCGAAGAGCCAGGCGCTCTTGAACTTCAGCGCCTCCTCCGGCGTCGCGGCCCGGCCGCCGCGCATCTTCCTGAATATCCTGCGCAGGTCCGCCCCGGTGTAGTCGGCGGCGAACACCTCCGTGATGCCGTAGTCGGATATCACGCACCCCGCCTTCTCGAAGAACGCATGGCGCCTGGCCATGGCCTCGAGGAAGTCGTCGTACGTCTTCACCGGCATGCCAGCGGCCGCCGCGAGCCTGTCGATCCACCCGTTCCACGCCTTGAGGTTCTCCACCTTCGACGCCTTGTCGGAGCGCCAGGCCGGCAGGATCCTCGTGCCGAACGGCCTCTTCGCGATCGCGGCATGGTGCTCCAGGGAGTCGACCGGGTCGTCGGTGGTGCACACCACGCGCACGTTGGACTTCTTCATGAGGCCGCGCGCGGAGAAGCCGGGCTTCCTCATCTGCGCGTTGCACCTCTTCCAGATCCTCTCGGCGGTCGCGCCGCAGAGACGGTCGCCGACCCCGAAATACCGCTTGAGCTCGAGGTGCGACCAGTCGAAGAGCGGGTTCTTGACGAGCACCTCCATCGTCTCGGCGAACTTCACGAACTTGTCGTGCCAAGGGGCGTCGCCCGTCACGAACCTCTCGTCCACGCCGTTGGAGCGCATCTGCCGCCACTTGTAGTGGTCGCCGCCAAGCCAGACCTGGGCGATGTCGTCCCAGCGCTTGTCCTCGGCGATCTCGGACGGCGGCAGGTGGCAGTGGTAGTCTATGATCGGCATCTTCTCGGCATAGCCGTGGTACAGTTCCCTGGCCGCCTTCGTCGAAAGCAGGAAGTCGTCGTTGATGTAGCCCATCGCGTTCTCCTTAATGTAGTTTGCCCAAGATTATACCACAGGACGCGCCATCACCCCGGGAGCGTCCAGCCGTTCAGGTGCGGCACGTCCAGGAGGGCGCCGGCCTCGGCGTCGCCGACGACGCGCTCCGCGACGGGGTCCCACCTGAGGGAGCTGCGCCCGAGCCGCTCGCAGATGTTCGCCAGCAGGCAGATGGACGTTGTGCGGTGGCCGATCTCGCAGTCGGTGGCGATCGGACGGTTCTCGTAGATCCCGTCGATGAAGTCCATCTCGTGGGAGTGGGCGTCCTTCGGCGCGTAGAGCCTGACGTCCGTGTCCTTGAGGTCGCGCTTCTCCCGCCACTTCCTGAGGTGCTTGGGAAGCCCGAGCTTGACCGGCAGGCCGCTGTAGAGGGCGTCGTTCACCGTGCCCTTCTCGCCGCGGAACCATATCCCGCGCGGATACCCCTCGCGCGTGCTGAGCACGTGCACGCGCAGGCCGGAGGCGTAGACCACGTCGAACTCGAACTCGAGCGCCCACGAGAAGTGCAGCCGGTCCGGGTTGAAGCGCGACGCCTTGAAGTTCTCCACCGCCACGGGCCCGGTGCGCTCGGTGCCGAGAGCCCACTGCACGGTGTCGATCTCGTGCGCTCCGAAGTCCGGGATGAGGCCGTTGCCCGTGCGGTCGCAGAGGCGCCATATCTTGGGCGAGTGGATCGCCGGGATGTACGCGTCGCCGTCCCAGTGGCGCGTGGGGCCGAGCCACATGTCCCAGTCCGCCCGCGAGTAGCAGGCCGGGAGATTCGCCGGGGCGAGCCTGGAGGAGTCGCCGTACCACCAGGACCCCTCGTCGGCGCCGGGTATGGCGACCGTGACGTCCCTGAGCTCCCCGATGAGGCCGTTCCTGACGATCTCCGCCGCGATGCGCTTCACGGACGAGGAGCGCCCCTGGTTCCCCACCTGGAACGTCACGCCCGTCTCCTTCGCGACCCGCACCATCTCGCGCCCCTCGTTGATTCCGAGCGACAGAGGCTTCTGGCAGTAGACGTGCTTGCCCGCCCTCATGCAGGCGATCGCCATGATGGCGTGCCAGTAGTCGGGCGTGGCGATCAGCACGGCGTCGACCGTGGGGTCGGCCGCGACCTCGCGCCAGTCGGCCGTCATGCGGCACCCCTTCGCGCCGTAGTGCCTGTCCACGCGGCCGCGGAAAACGTCCCGCCCCGTGCCCTTGTACGGATGGTCGGCCGTGGGCCCGAAGACCGGGTCGCACACGAGCGTCACCTGCACGCGCGGATCCTGCAGGAACTGGCTCGTGTTGCACCAGCTCATGCTCCCGCAGCCTATCACCGCCAGGCTGATCCGGTCCGACGGCAGAGGCCGCCGTCCGAGCGGCGCCCCCACGCTGAAGCATCCGCCGGCGAAGGCGGACGACGCCGCCACCGCAGAACGCAAGAAGTCACGCCGAGAGAAAAACGTCGAAGACACCCTGATTCCCCTTCCCATGAGTTTACAGATGGACAAACGGCGCGGATTGTATCATATCCGCCCCGCCCTCGCCACAGCGCCGTGGCCAGGTTCGGCGCACTGCCTAAACCGTCAGACTGCGTGATG
>CAVERN010000003.1:0-29623 GCA_963618095.1 bacterium
GGCAGAGCCCGCCGCGCCCGCGCCTACTCCGCCGCCGCGGCGCTCGTACGGCGAACTGTTCGAGCAGTCCTACGCCCAGGAGGAGGAGAAGCATGGCCCTTCCGCCGTGGACAAGTTCCGCAGCACGATGAGCAACGTCTCGTCCGGCGTGTTCGCGAACGTCAGGAAGCTCCCGCCGAACACCGGCAGGATCGCGACGGTCGCCGTCGGAGCGGCGATCATCGTCGCCCTTCTCGCCTGGGGGATGTCGATACTCTACCGGGCCACGACGCCGGACGCGCGCGACGCGGAGGAGACCGGGAGGCCGGCGCAGCGGCAGCAGCCGGACAAGGCCGCGGCCGCGAATCCGCCCGCGCAGCCGAAGCCGGCAAGTCCGGCGGCGGGGAAGCCGCAGCCGAAGCCGCCCAGGTCCGGCGACCTCAGGGTCTCGGGCATAGTCATTCCACCCCTCTACGTTGACTGACGGCGATGCTCTGCGAACTGTGCCACAAGGGCGAGGCCTCCGGCGTGCTGCGCCGCAAGGGCAAGGACGGCGAAGAGGAGGAGCTGTACGTCTGCAGCCAGTGCCTCGGAAAAGACGGCGGCCACGGGGGGAAGAAGAGGGCCGGCAAGGTCAAGGCGACCATAATCACGGCGGACGGCGAGGAGCCTCCCGCGTTCGTGAAGGAGCTCCTCGACGCCGCCGCCGGCATCTTCGGGGACGACGAGGCCGACGACGCGGGCAAGGAGCAGAAGTGCCGGATGTGCGGGACGACCTGGGAGAAGATACGCGAGACGAAGTGCGTGGGCTGCCCGGACTGCTGGGTGACGTTCGGCGACAGGATCAAGGAGGAGTTCCACTCCGCCTCCTACGGCCCGACGCACAAGGGCAGGATGCCGGAGCGAGGCGACGACGGGAAGCCCTCCGTCGCCTTCCTCGAGAAGGAGCTGAAGGACGCCGTCGCCAGGCAGAACTACCGCAAGGCGGCCAGGATCAAGAGGCAGATCGAGGAGCTCTCCGGCAAGGGCGGCGAAGCGGACGGAGGCGGCGGACAATGAAGGAGATCGACATCGACGGCTCGGACATCTTCTCCGGCGGCGAGGTGCGCCTCTTCAGGCAGCGCACGGACAGGCCCTTCACGCAGGAGAACATGGTCTGCTTCAAGGCGGAGATGTCCTCGCCCATGCGCATGCGCCCGGCGGTGGCGAAGGTCCTGAAGGACGAGGCCAAGGCCGCGTCCGAGAGCCCTTTCGCGTGGAATCCGCGCTTCGGCTACGTCACGGCGTCGGCGTACATGTGCGGGACGGGGCTGGAGATCTCCGCCCTGTTCCACCTCGAGGGGCTCAACCTCGTCGGTGACCTCGAGCCCGCGCTCAACGCGCTCGAGGGAATGCGCCTGAACACGTACGGGTGCGACGGCGACGGGCTCAAGGACGTGGCCCACCTCTTCCGCATCTGCAACGGGCAGTCCCTCGGCATAGAGGAGTTCGAGCTCGCCTCCAGGACCAGGCAGATATTCTCCGACCTCGTGAGGCAGGAGGCGAACGCGCGCATCAGGCTCATAAACGACTTCCCGCGCGCGCTGGAGGACGCCATCGAGAGGTCGCTCGCCGTCCTCAGGAACTGCAGGCTCCTGTCAAGCCTGGAGCTCGCGGACATCGTCTCGCCGCTCAAGCTCGCCGCGGACCTCGGCTTCCTCGACAACTTCTCGAAGAAGGAGGCCTCCGACATCATCATGTCGCGGATCGACAGGCCGCAGGACGACGTCCCCTACACGTACGAGGAGCAGCGCGAGCTGGACCGCAAGGACGCCGCGCTGGCGGACAAGGCCAACCGGCGCTTCAGGAACGTGCGCCTAAACAGACTTGCAAAGGAACATCTTTCATGAGCGAACTGTACACGCCATACGCCAAGCAGGCCCTCGACGGGGCGGAGGCGGTCGCCAGGCACTACAACCACACCTACATAGGCACGGAGCACGTGCTGGCGTGCATCCTGAAGATGGAGAACTGCACGGCCTGCAAGTGCCTCAAGCGCCTGGGCGTGGACAACGACGACCTGGCGATGGAGCTGGACCGCATGATCGGCCGGGGCGAGGCCTACGCCGTGAAGGGATCCCTTCCGCTGACCGCGCGCACGAGGAAGGTGCTCGAGTTCGCCAAGATGGAGGCGATCCGCGCAAAGGCCGACAAGATCGGCACCGAGCACATCATGCTCGCCATGCTCCGCGAGGGCGAGTCGGTGGGAGCCCAGATCCTCGTCGGGAAGAACGTGACCGCCTCGACGTTCCTGAAGGCCCTCGCCGGCCAGGGCGCCGACTCCGACCGGGGCGGCGAGGACGCCCGGGGCGATGACGGCCCCGCCTCCGGCGACGGCGACGACTCCAGCCTCGTGGCGTCGGGCGACGGCGAGCAGGACGACGACGGGGAGAAGAAGGTGAAGACCCCGGCGCTCAACACCTACGGGCGCGACCTGACGAAGGCGGCGATGGACGGGGAGCTCGATCCCGTCATCGGGCGCAAGGCGGAGATCGAGCGCATCCTCCAGGTGCTGTCGAGGCGCACGAAGAACAACGCGGTGCTCATCGGCGAGGCCGGCGTGGGGAAGACCGCCGTCGTGGAGGGCCTGGCGGAGGCGATAGCCGCCGGCGACGCGCCGGAGCGGATGCGCGGCAAGCGCGTGATCGCCCTGGACATGACCCGCGTGGTCGCGGGGACGATGTACCGGGGGCAGTTCGAGGAGCGGCTGAAGCAGCTCATCGAGGAGGCGAAGAACTCCAGGAACTGCATCCTCTTCCTGGACGAGATACACACCCTCGTCGGCGCGGGCGGGCCGGAGGGCGCGATGGACGCGGCGAACATCCTCAAGCCGTCCCTCGCGCGCGGCGAGATCCAGGTGCTCGGCGCGACGACGCTGAAGGAGTACCACAAGTCGATCGAGAAGGACGCCGCGCTGGAGCGCAGGTTCCAGAGCGTGATCGTCAACGAGCCCTCGCAGGACGACGCCATCGAGATACTCAAGGGCATCGCGCCGCGCTACGAGAAGCACCACAACGTGAAGTACGAGCCGGAGGCGCTCGCGGCGGCCGTGCGCCTCACCGCGCGCTACCTGCCCGCGCGCCTGCTGCCGGACAAGGCGATAGACGCCATCGACGAGACGGGCTCACGCACGAGGCTCAAGAACGCCGTCCGCCCGCCGGACATGAAGGCCGACGAGGACAGGATCGCGGAGCTCAACCTGAAGAAGCAGGACGCCGCCAACCGCGGCGTGTACGAGGAGGCGGCGAAGTGGCGCGACGAGGAGAAGGCCGCCAAGGCCGCGCTCAAGAAGCGGCTTGACGAGTGGAAGGCCGAGCACGCCGAGAAGGTCATCGTCGTAACGGCGGACGACATCGCCGCCACGGTCGCGTCCATCAGCGGCGTGCCGGTGGAGCGCATGAGCTTCGCCGCCGCGGAGAAGCTCCTCGGCATGGAGCGCGACCTCAACACGGTGGTGGTCGGGCAGACGGACGCGATATCCTCCATCGCGCGCGCCCTGAGGCGCAGCCGCGCGAACCTCGGCGACCCGATGCGGCCCATCGGCGGCTTCCTCTTCCTCGGCCCGACGGGCGTGGGCAAGACCCTCCTCGCCAAGATGCTCGCCGAGAAGGTCTACGGCGACCCGAAGGCCCTGATCGCGCTGGACATGACCGAGTTCTCGGACAAGTTCACGTCCTCCCGGCTCGTCGGCGCCCCGCCCGGATACGTGGGCTACGACGAGGGCGGCCAGCTCACGGAGCGCGTGCGACGCCGCCCGTACTCCGTGGTGCTGTTCGACGAGTTCGAGAAGGCGTCCCCTGACGTGATGAACATGCTCCTGCAGATCCTCGACGAGGGCAAGCTCACGGACGGCCAGGGGCGCACCGTCGACTTCAGGAACACGATCGTGATCGCCACGGCGAACCTGGGCTTCGACTTCGCCCGCGACGGGAAGTCCTTCGGGTTCCTGCAGGACGAGGCGTCGACCTCCTACGAGGCCCTCAAGGAGAAGCTCATGGCCGAGGCCAAGCGCACGTTCCGCCCGGAGCTGCTGAACCGCTTCGACGAGACCGTGGTGTTCCGCAAGCTCGACCAGGAGAACGTGGAGACGATCCTGAACCTCGAGCTCGCCCTTCTCCGCAGCCGCCTCTCCGAGCGGGACATGACGCTCGAGCTCGACAAGAAGGCGATCGACTTCCTCGTGCGGAACGGGTCCGACGAGGCGATGGGCGCCAGGCCCCTCCGCCGCGCCATCCAGCGCCACGTGGAGGACCCCCTCGCCGAGATGCTCCTCGGCGGCAAGCTCAAGCCGGGCAAGATCAGGTGCACGCTGTCCAAGGACGGCAGCCTGGCGTTCAGGCAGTAGCGGCGGAGGAGGCTATCGCCTGCCGAGGCGCAGCGCAAACAGCGTGCTCAGCGAGCGGGAGTCCCCGTCCGAGACGAGGAGAAGCAGGCGCGAGCCGTCCGCCAGGCGCGGCCCGACGCACATCCCCTCGTACATGGAGAGGCCCTTCGTCTCGAAGAGCAGGTGCTTCTTCGCGCGCACGAGGCCCCGCGCCTCGGCGACGGACGGGGCCGAGGACACGTCCGTCGCGCCGTCGAGGCACACCTCGTAGATGCGGCAGCGGAGGCGCGGGATCACGACCTTGCTGAACTCCCTCTCGAGCGCGAGGAGCGTTCCGTCCTCGAGAAGGCAGAGCTCGGAGAGGCCGCTGCGGGACATGTTCCTGGAGTGGAAGGCCCAGGGCTCGCCGGCGATCGGGTCCGTGAGGTACGCCCACTGGCCGGAGGCCCTCCAGGCGTCCCCCGCCCCCTTGCGGCTCAGCCTCGTCAGGCGCACGTCGGATCCGCGGGCCTTCGTCGAGCGGGGGCCGTCCGCCGCCAGGGCCTCCTCCGTGGCGGTCCACATGACGAGGCCGTCCCCGCTGATCGCGAGAGACTCGAGTCCGAGATCCTGGCGTATGCCGGCCATCACCGGCGGGAGGTCCGCCTGCCCCATGCGGCGTCCCGTGGACGGGTCGTGCCTCGTGATCCGGTTGGAGCGCTCGTCGGCGATCCACAGCGACCCGTCCAGAGGGTCGATGGCCATCGCCTCCACGTCCAGGGCGTCCTGCGGAACGCACCGCCGCGAGAGCGAGCACCCGGAGATCCCGCCGGTCTTCGGATCTGCCGGCACGGACATCTCCCATACGACGGGATTCCAGTCGGTGACCGCCCAGTAGACGTCGTTCGACACCCATGCGATGCCGCCCATCGACGTTGAGCCAGGCGGGGCAGGCCGCGCGATCTCGCCCACGGGCTCGACGCGCCACCGCGCCCCGCCGGAGCCCCCGGGCGCAGACGCGGCGGCGGCGAGGGCGGCGCAGAGCGCGAGGGCGGCGCTGGCCTCAATCCTCATGCCAGGATGCTCTTCGCGGCGGCGACCACGTCGTCCACCGCCACAACCTGGCCGCCCATGCGGTTCACGAGCCTGAGGGAGGCGGCCTCCTCGCCGAGGCCGGCCCTGGCGAGATTGAGGCGCACGTCGTCCGCGAACTGGCCGGCGTCGAGCGCGATGGCCAGGAGCCTGCGCCCCTTCGCGGCCGCGGCCAGGTCCCCTCTCGGGAACGGGCTCAGGGTGATCGGGCGGAAGCATCCCGCCCGGACGCCCTCGGCGCGGAGCGTCTCGGCGGCGGTGCGGGCGATCCTCGAGGAGATCCCGTACGCGACCAGGAGCAGCTCGGCGTCGTCCGCCAGGTACGACTCCGCCCTCGCGTCCGCCTCCATCTCGGCGTACTTGCGCTGGAGGTGCAAGTTGAACTCCTCCTGCTGCGCGGCGTCGAGGAAGATCGACTTCACGAGGTTGCCGCGGGTCTTCGCCTCGCCCTGCGCGGCCCAGGCGGAGAAGTCCGGCGCGGGCATCTCGCCGTCGGGAAGCCTCACGCTCTCCATCATCTGGCCCTGGAGGCCGTCCGCGAACACCACCGCCGGGGTGCGCCACTTCGCCGCCATCTGGAAGGCGAGGCGAGTGAGGTCGAACATCTCCTGCGCGCTCGCCGGGGCGAGGGTGAAGGTCCTGTAGTTCCCGTGGCCGCCGCCCTTGACCGCGGGGGTGTAGTCGCTCTGCTCGGGGTAGACGTTCCCGAGGCCGGGGCCCGCCCGGTTCACGTCCACCACCACCGCGGGTAGCTCGGCCCCCGCCAGGTAGGAGATCCCCTCCTGCATCAGGGAGAAGCCCGGGCCCGACGTGGCCGTCATGCACAGCTTGCCGGCCGCGGCGGCGCCGAACATCATGTTCACGCTCGCCGTCTCGCACTCCGCCTGGACGAACGTGCGCCCGAGCATGGGAAACCACTTTGCCGCGCCGTGCGCGATCTCGCTCGCCGGCGTGATCGGGTAGCCGAAGTACAGCTCGCACCCCGCGTATAGCGCCCCCATCACAACCGCCTCATTGCTCTTGACGAATTTGGTCATATCCTGTACGCCTCGCACTTGCACCCACGAAACCGCGCCCGACTCACCGCTCGACCCTGATGGCGTACGGCTCGGGGCAGTTGTAGAAGCAGATCCCGCACCCCACGCACCCCTCGCCGACGTAGCGGACCGGCTTAAGCCCCGCCGCGTTCATGCGGTCCGCGGCGATCTCAAGACACCCCTTCGTGCAGGCGGAGACGCATCGCCCGCATCCCTTGCAGCAATCCTCGTCAATTATCGGCCTCGACATCAGTACCTCCAAAGGCCGCGTATTATATTGCCTTGCGGGGCGGAAATCAAGCGCGGCCGTGGCGCGTTGCGGGCGAGTGTGGTACAATCCGCGTCCGTTTATGGAAACGACCCGTACAAGCGAGACCCTCAACAGGCGGAACTCGGCGTTCGACAACCGTCTGCGCCCGTCGGAATTCGCGGAATTCGTGGGGCAGGGCAAGATCCGCGACCGCCTGATGCTGGCGGTGCAGGCGGCGAAGGAACGCGGCGAGACGCTGGACCACGTGCTCTTCTCCGGCCCGCCCGGCCTCGGCAAGACGACCCTCTCGTACATCCTCGGCGAGGCGATGGGGGTGCGCGTGAAGACGACGTCCGGCCCGGTGCTCACGAAGCCCGCCGACCTGGCCGGGCTCCTGACCTCCCTGGAGGCGGGCGACATCGTGTTCATAGACGAGATCCACCGCATGGCGAAGACAGTGGAGGAGTACCTCTACTCCGCGATGGAGGACTTCGCCATCGACATAATGATCGACCAGGGGCCGAACGCGCGCAGCGTGCGCCTGGAGCTGCCGCGCTTCACGCTCGTGGGCGCGACGACCCGGATCGGCCTGATCGCCGCCCCGCTCCGCGCCAGGTTCGGCCTGGTGAACCGCCTCGACTACTACGTGCCGGGGGAGCTCGCCGAGATCGTGAAGCGCTCCGCCTCCCGGCTCGGCGTGGAGGTGGACGGCGCCGGCGCGGAGGAGATAGCGCGGCGCTCGCGCGGGACCCCCCGCATAGCGAACAACCTCCTGCGGCGGGTGCGCGACTACGCGCAGGTCCGGGCGGGCAACCGCATAACCGGCGACGTCGCCCGGGAGTCGCTCGAGCTGCTCGAGATCGACCCCCACGGGCTGGACGAGATGGACGTGCGGATCCTCGAGACCATCTGCGTGAAGTTCGGCGGAGGGCCCGTGGGGCTCTCCACGATCGCCGTGTCCGTGGGAGAGGAGCCGGACACCGTCGAGGAGGCGTACGAGCCGTTCCTGATCATGGAGGGCTACCTGGAGCGCACCCCGAAGGGGCGCCAGGCGACAGCCCTCGCGTTCGAGCGCCTCGGCATCAGCCGGTGAGCCCGCCGACGCCGCGCGGGCCGCAAGTCCGATGTGGCGTGGGGCGGGGCTTTCTGCTATAATCCTCCGCTCATGAACCGCAAGAAAATATGCGTGCTGATGGGCGGCGTCTCGAACGAGCGCGCCGTGTCCCTCGACAGCGGGCGCAACGTGGCCGAGGCGCTCGCCTCGCTCGGCAAGTACGACGTGGAGCCGGTGGTCCTCGACGCGGACTCCGCGGCGTCCGTGCCCCAGTGCGACGCCTGCTTCCTCGCCCTCCACGGCGGATGGGGCGAGTCCGGCGGCGTCCAGGCGGAGCTGGACGCCCGGCGCATCCCGTACACCGGCCCCGGGGCCGCGTCCTCGCGCCTCGCGATGGACAAGGTGAAGACGAAGCTCGTGCTCGAGATGAAGGGCGTGCCAACGGCGAAGTGGACCCTCGCATCGCCCGGCGCGGCGGCGTCTCCCCTTCCGCTGCCGGTCGTCGTGAAGCCGCCGCGCGACGGGTCGTCCGTAGGCATCTCGCGCGTCCGCTCGCAGGAGGAGTGGCCCGCCGCCCTCGGCGCGGCCCTCGCGGCGCAGGGCGGCGGAGGCGAGGTGCTGGTCGAGGAGTTCGTCGCCGGCCGCGAGATGACCGTGGCGGTGCTGGACGGCAGGCCGCTCCCGGCGATCGAGATCTGCGCGAAGGACGGCTGGTACGGCTACGAGGAGAAGTACTCCTCGAACGAGACGCGCTACCTGTTCCCGGAGGACCCCTTCCTGCCGCTCGTGCAGCAGACGGCGGTCGACGCCTACCGGGCGTGCGGCTGCCGCGGCGTGGTGCGCGTGGACTTCCGCATCGACAGGCTGTCGCGCCCGTTCGTGCTGGAGCTCAACACGCTTCCGGGCATGACCGGGCACTCGCTCGTCCCGAAGGCGGCGGAGCGGATGGGGATGACGTTCCCGGAGCTGTGCGACCGGATGGTGTCGGCGGCGGCCTACGACGGGAAGTGAGGCCGGGTGGCGAGACGCAAGGCGGGGGAAGAGATGTCCGGCAAGAGAAACACGGCACAGACCAGGGGCAGGGCGCGAGGGAAGGCGATCGCGGCCGTCGCGGCGGCGTGCGCCTGCGCCGCGGCCCTCGCCGCCTGGGGCGGCTGGGCCGTGTGCCGGAGGCTTGCGGCCGCGTACAACAGCCAGTGCCTGCTGGTGAACGTGGCGGAGCAGGTGGAGATCACGACCGGCAGGCAGATCGGCGCGAGGATGATAGCGGACCACTTCGGCCTGACGAACGGGGCGAACCTGGCGAGCATCGACTTCGCCAAGCTCCGCGCCAGGCTGCTGGAGGTCACGCCGCAGCTGCGCGACGTGCGGATAGTCCGCCATCAGCCGGGCCGGCTGTCCATCGAGGCGATCGAGCGCGTGCCCATCGTCCGCGTGATGGGCTACGGGCGCAAGGCGTCGAGGAACTACGCCGCCGACCGGGAGGGCGTGCTGTTCTGGTATCCGCAGAGGGAGACCGCGCTCCTGCCGATAATACGCGACGCGACCATGCGCCCGGGCGCGCAGAAGAGGCGCATCTCGGGGATGGCCCTCGCGGCGCTCAGCCTGCTCGACGCCGCCGCGTCCCCGGAGTTCGGCGAGCTGAAGATCCAGGAGGTGGACACCCTCAAGCGCGACTACCTCCTGGCGACCCTCGGAGACTCCTCCCGCGCGAAGATCGCCTGGGACGGGATGGACAAGCCCTCCCGCGGCTCCCACGCCTCCCTCACCAACCAGCTCACCCGCCTCACGCAGGCCGTGAGGACCAACCTCGCCGCAGGCGCCAGGCTCTGGAACGCGACGGACTGGGGCACGCCGGGCCGCATCTACGCAGAAGACCCCACAAAGGCCGAATAGAACATGAACCTCTCCGATCCGATCGCAGCCCTTGAAGTCGGCACCACCCGCACGATGCTCGCCATAGCCGAGCCGCTCGGACCCGGGCGGATCAACGTGGTGGCGTGCGGCGGCATACCCTCCTCCGGCGTGCGGAAGAGCCAGATAACGGACATGAGCAAGGCGAGCGTCTCGATAGCCTCCGTGCTGAAGAGCCTCGGGGACGAGAACGGCTACCTCATCGGACGGGCGGCCCTCGCCGTCTCCGGGCCGCAGGTGCGGGTCGAGGCGGACGTCACGCCGTGGCAGGTGGACAAGGTCGTGACCGAGAACGACATCACGGAGGTGTACAACCGCTCGTGCGACAACCGCGTCGGGGCGGACCGCGTGCTGCTGGACGTCTCCGAGCTCGGATACGGGCTGGACGAGATGGACGGCATCGCGTCGCCGAAGGGGATGTCCGGCAGCCTGCTGAGGCTGAAGACCCTGGCGGTGCACGGCTCGAAGGCGCGCGTCGACGACGCGAAGGCCGCCGCCGCGTCCGCGAAGCTCGAGATCTCCGAGTCGTACTTCGCGGGGAGGTGCGCGGCGGAGGCCACGCTGACGCCCGAGGACAAGGCGTCCGGCACGCTTCTCGTGGACCTCGGCGGCGGGTCGACGTCCTTCGCGGCGTTCTGCGACGGGCGCATGGTGTACGCCGGGGCCATAGGCGTGGGCGGAGACCACGTGACGAACGACATCCGCCGGGCGTTCTCCCTGTCGCGCCAGCAGGCGGAGACCGCGAAGTTCAGCGCGAGCGCGGTGTTCACGCCGGGGCGCTCCGGGCGGGTGGAGGTGCCGACGTCCCTCACGTCGTCGGAGTCCTCGTCGATCCCGATGCGCTCGCTCGACACCGTGGTGAACGCCAGGGTCGGAGAGCTCTTCTCGATACTGCGCGAGCAGCTCGACGGCGCCGGGGTGCTGCACAGGCTCACGGGCGGCACGGTGCTCACCGGCGGCGGCGCGAGGCTCGCCAACGTGGCCGCGCTCGCGCACTCGGTGCTCGGCGGCAAGGTGCGCGTCGGCTCCCTCGTGCCGGAGATCGAGGGGGACATCGCCAGGGACGAGTTCCCCGCCCAGTACGCGACGATCGCCGGGGCGCTCCTCCTCGAGCAGCGCAACTCGGAAGAGCAGTCCTTCCTCGACCCGCTGAGGAGCATCTTCAGGAAAATCCTCCCACGCAGATGAACACATACGCAAACACACTCCTGCTTCTCGGAATCGGCGGCGCGGGATGCGCCGCGGCGCGCGGCGTGCGCAGGGCGTACGGCGGAGAGCTGCGCGCCCTGGCCGTCGACTCGGACGCCTCCTCGGGGTCCTCGCCGGAGATGCCGTTCGTCCTCATCGGAGGCGACCGCCTCGCGGGACGCGGCGCGGGCGGCCTGCCCGCCGAGGCGAGGGCCGCGTTCCTCGACAGCCAGGAGATTCTCGACCCCCACCTCGAAGGAGTGCGCACCGCGGTGGTCGTGACCGCGCTCGGCGGCGGGACTGGCGGCGGGGCGACCGCCGAGATCGTGAAGCGCCTCTCGTCAAGAGGCATAGCCTCGATAGTCTTCGCCGCCCTTCCGTTCTCCTTCGAGGGCCGCGAGCGCGCGGCGTGCGCAGGCGCCGCCCTCGGGTCCGTGGAGCGCGCCGCGGACGCCACCGTGCCCATGCCCCTCGACGCGCTGATGGCGAACAGCGGCTGCGACAGCATGAAGGACGCCTTCGCCCGAATGGCCGACACCCTCGCCACGGCGGTCACGCTCTTCTGGCGCATCCTCGAGAGGCCCGGCTACATATCCCTCGACGAGGAGCGGCTCCGCACGGCGATCGCGGAGGCGGGCCGCGGCAGGTTCGCCACGGCCTCGGCCTCCGGGGAGCGCAGGGCGGAGGACATCCTCTCCGCGCTCTCCACCTCCCCGCTCCTCGCCGGCGGCGGCCACGCGCCGACGAAGTCCATACTCCTCGGAATCCTCGCCGGCGACGACCTGAGGCTCTCCGAGGTCGCCAGGCTCGCGGACGGGACGAGGGACGCCCTCGGAAGGAACGCCTCGTTCCAGCTCGGGACCGTGAACGACGAATCGACGTTCTCGGGCCGCATCGCCGTCGCGGCGCTCGTCTTCGAGGAGAGCGCCCTGGCAAGGCCGTCCTCCAGGGCGGGCCGCGCCTCGAAGACCTCCTCGAAGGGACGCAAGCTCCCCGATTCGGCGCTCGAGGCGCCCGAGTGGTTCGCCAACTCCGAGAAGACGATGTGGCACGACGAGAACCTCGACATCCCGACCTACCTGAGGCGAAGCCTCACGATAGACCGATAGCCGCCATGACGACGGACGGGCGAGACGCGGCGGACGGGTGCGCGAGGCGGGACGGCCACGTGCGCGTCCTGCCACTGCACGTGGCGAACAAGATCGCCGCCGGCGAGGTCGTGGAGCGGCCCGCATCCGCCCTCAAGGAGCTCGTCGAGAACGCGATCGACGCCGGAGCGGACCGAATCGACATATCCGTGACGGCCGGCGGCAAGAAGCTCGTCTCGGTGAGGGACAACGGATGCGGAATGAGCCGGGACGACGCCCTGCTCTCCCTGGAGAGGCAGGCGACGTCGAAGATACGGGACGTCGACGACATCGAGAGGATAGACACGCTCGGCTTCCGGGGGGAGGCGATCCCGTCCATCGCCGCGGTCTCCCGGTTCACGATGACCACCAGGGAGAGGGAGGCGGAGTCCGGCACGAGGATAGTCGTGAACGCGGGGCTCATGGCGGAGATCTCCGAGTGCGGCGCACCCCCTGGCACGTGCGTCGAGGTGCGGGACCTCTTCTGCAACGTGCCGGCGCGGAGGAAGTTCCTCCGCTCGTACGCCACCGAGGAGGGGCAGGTCAAGTCCGTGTTCACCGTGTGCGCCCTGGCGCACCCGGAGCTCGGCTTCTCGCTCTCGGTGGACGGGCGGGAGATGCACCGCCTCTCCCCGGGCTCGACCCTCGAGGAGCGGATATCGGCGCTCTTCGGGCGCGACTTCGCGGACGAGCTCCTCCCGGTGCGCGGCGCCTCAGGCGGAGAGCCGGCGGAGGGCGGCGGCGTCCGCGTCCACGGGTACGTGTCCAGGCCGTCGCACGACCCCCTGCGGCGGGAGCAGTTCGTGTTCGTGAACGGACGCCCCGCGACCGCGCCCATCATAGCGTACGCGCTCAAGGAGGCGTACCCCTCCTCCTCCGTCAACTCGCGGCCGTCGGCGTTCCTCTTCATAGACCTTCCGCCCTCGGAGGTGGACGTGAACGTGCATCCGTCCAAGCGCGAGGTGCGCTTCCGGCATCCCGCAGACGTGAAGGCTGCGATCCTCTCCGCGATCGGCGGCGCCCTGAACGTGCGTCCTGCCCCCTCCGCCGCGCCGCTGCAGCCGTCCGTGCCGGCGACGCCATCGGGCGGGACTGGCGGGGCCGTGGCCTCCGCGCCGGCCGCGGCGCCTTTCGCCGTCCCCTTCCAGCCGACGCTGGACGTCCGCCCGGCGCCCGCCTCCGCCCCCTCCGCCGCGGAAGCGCCCGCGAAGGCGTCCGCGAGCGCGAAGGCGCAGGATCCGGCGTCCACGCGGGAAGCCGTCGCGATGCCGTCCACCGCCGCCGGGCCCTGGCGGTCGTTCAAGGTGCTGGCGAGCACGGAGTCCGGCTACGTGATCCTCGAGACCGACGCCGGGATCGTCACGCTGAACCCGCAGGCCGCGGCGGAGCGGGTGGCCTACGAGCGGCTGCTCGCGGCCCTGGACGGCGAGGGATCGGTCTCGCAGCGGCTTCTGATACCCGAGACCGTGCACCTCTCGCCCCTGGAGTCCGCCAGGCTGAAGAGCTTCAGCGGCGTCCTCGCCCGCCAGGGGTTCGAGATCGAGGAGTTCGGCACGGACGTCTGGAAGATCGACGCGGTGCCGCCCCTGCTTGCGGGCAGGAGCGCGGCCGACGCCGTCGCCTCGATCGCGCACGACATCGGCGAGTGCGGGGCGAGGCGCGGGGAGAGGTGGCGCGAGGAGCTCATAGCCCGCTCGGTCGCGAAGACGTGCGCCGGCTCATCGCGCAGGTTCACGGCCGAGGCGGCGACGAGGCTCGTCGAGGAGCTCTGCCGCACGCGCATGCCGTACGTGTGCCCGCGCGGCAGGCCGGTGATGATATTCACCTCGAACCGCGAGCTTCTGCGGAAATTCGGCTCGGCCTAGCGCATCACCGACTTCGAGAGCGTCTCGAGCTGGTCGCGGTCGTAGTTGGAGAGCTCCGCCGAGCGGCGGCGAAGCTGCTTGAGCGTCACGCGCGCCCTGTCGAGCGAGCCCTTCGCTATCTGCACGCGGGCGAGGGTTATCTGCATGCGGATGTCCTCTACCTTCAGCTCGGACTTCGCGAGCTGGATCGCCTTCTCCACGCACTTCTCGGCCTCGTCGAGGTCCTTGCCCTGGTCCAGGAGCGAAGAGCCGAGCGTCTCCCAGGCGACGTACAGGGTGGGCTGGGCCTTCACCGCCCTGCGGGCGAACGCCTCGGCCTCGTCGTAGCGCTGGAGACGGCGGAGCACCTCGGCCAGGTCGTTGAGGGCGGCGGCGATCGGGCTCTCGTCGTCGACGCTCAGGCGAAGGTACGTCTCGGCGGTGGAGTAGTCCCCCTCCTTCAGGCGCAGCGAGCCCATCACGTAGTTCGCGAGCCGGTTGTGCCTGTCGCGGCGCAGCACCATCCTGGCGTGCCTCTCGGCGGCCTCGCCGTCGTCTAGCTCGATGTCCAGGCCGAGGATCATGTCGCCCGCCACGGAGACGTCCGGGCGGGACATGGACGCGATGACCAGCGCGTCGCGCGCCTGCTTGCGGAAGCTCGCGCCCTTCCTCATGTAGACGAGGCCGCGGGTCATCTGCACGAAGTAGTCGCGAGGGTCTCTCGCGAGGGACTCCATCTTCGGCAGGATCGTGTTCTCGAGCTCCGCCATCACGCCGGCCCTGGCCGCCTCGCCCTTGGCCTGGTCGGCCTGCTGCATCAGCACGCCGGCGAGGAGCGCCCAGGCCTGGAGGTTCCGCGGGTGCATGTCGGTGACCTTCTGCATCTCCATCCTGGCGCGGTCCAGGTCGTTGTTCATGAGGAGGAGCATGGCCATCTCGATTCCGGACGACTCCGCCCCCGCCGCCTTCGAGGCCTTCTCGAGGTAGGACCTCGCCTCGGACTCGGCGCCGGACTGGAGCGCCAGGCGCGCCATGCCCATCAGGGCCTCCCGGTTCCTGGAGTCGGAGGCGAGCACCTGCTCGTACACCTCGCGGGACTTCTTGAGCTGGTTGCCGCTGGCGTATATCGCGGCCATCATGTTCAGGAGGCTCGCCTGCCTGTCGGCGGAGACGAAGTCGATCGCCCGGCGGACCTGCGCTATGGCGTTGCCGGTCTGGCCGGACCGGGCCCAGGCGTAGCCCATCCTGGCGAAGATCTCGGGGTTGCGGATGTAGCCGTAGTACCGCGAGAGAGACCAGAGCACGTACCTGCGCTTGGGGTCGTCGACCATCGCCTTGAGCTTGCGCTCGATCTCGAGCCTCTTCGCCGCCGCGCACTTCTTCCCCACGCGGGCCATCTCGAACTCGTTGAACAGGGCGCTCACGTTGTCCGGGTCGATCGTGCCGAGCACGAGCTCGTACGTCGCGAACGCCTCCTCGTCAAGCCCGCAGTCCTGGAGGAACACGCCGAGGTTGTTGCCGATGAAGCCCACGTGGCGGCGGAGCTGGAGGCGGAGGGACTCCACGGGGTCGTCGCAGCGCGCGATGTTGCGCGACCCCTCCCGGTTGCGCTCGGTCCACAGGGTCGAGGCCATGCGGCCCCAGAAGTCGGCGAACTCCCTCGCCACCGCCCTGCCGTCCACGGCCTTCGCGCTGGCGGCGCCGCCGAAGAAGAGCTTCTCGGGCACCGGCGTGCGCTCCGCCATGTACCAGAAGTCCGGCACGCCGAAGATGGCGGCCTCGGCGACGATGTTCGTGTCGCCGGAGAACCAGTCCTGGATGAACGGCAGCACGCCCAGGCGCACGGACATCTTCAGGTTCGCGGCCCCCGCCTTGAGGCCGCGCCTGGATATGAGCTCGGAGAGGCTCTCGAGATAGGCGTCGTTCATGTCGCGCTGGAGGCATATCAGGCTGATGTCCTTGCCGGCGGCGGCCGCCGCGACCCGGAGGTGGTCGTCGAGGGTGCCGTCCGTGACGAACCAGCCGCGGCTCCCCATGGAGTCGACGATCTCGCGCGCGCAGACGTCCGCGAACGCGCCCCTGGACCTGCCGCAGCTGAATGCGTTGACGAGCGACGCCAGCACGAGCACCGCCAGCATCGACACGCCGAGCACCGGCGCGATCTTCCTGCCCGCCCTGACCGCGGGGTCGATCCCGTCCTGCTTGAACTCCACGGCCGGGAGCGGCGTCCTCGCGAGGAGATACCAGTACGCGGACAGATAGCCGGCGACGAGCGCGACCAGCGTGGACGTGGCGACGGGCAGGATGCCAAGCGGGCGGAGCATCGACTCCGGCGCGAGCTGCGTCGCCGTCGCGCACGCCACGCAGAGCGTCATGGCCACGTGGAACGCGTACTGGCTCCACCGGCGGTCGTTGTTCAGCCCGCGCTTCGCCGCGAACACGCACGCGACCGCCGGCACCACGGAAAGCGCCACGACCGCCAGCCAGCCCGAACGCGTGAACCAGGCGCGGATCTCGCGCAGGGAGTCCTTGAAGATCCTCAGGAACACGTCCACCGCCGACGAGCAGTCCGCCGCGGCCGCCGCCCCGGTGGCGATGAACCCGGCCGCCACGACCTTCAGGAACACCACGAACGCGACGGCGGCGGAGAGCAGGAAGAGCGCCGCGGGGCCGTACAGCCCCTTGCCGTTCTTGACGAGGACGAGCAGGAACGCGAAGAACACCACGACGGACAGCGGCACGAATATCGGGCTCTCGACGAGGCCGAGCCCCACGAGGGCGCCCGCCGCGGCGGCGACCGGGAGCGACAGGCGGGGGCGGTCGGCCGCGAGGAGCACGGCGCGCACCGACAGAAGCGCCCACAGCACGTCGAAGATGCGGTACTCGAGATGGGTGGAGCTCTGCCACACGGCGGTGGAGAACACGAACACGAGCGAGGCCACCGCCCCGGCGGCGACCGAGGCCGCCCCGGAGAACCTGACGCACGCCTCGTGCGACACTGTCTGCCACACCGCGAACGCCATGAGCCTGCATATCAGGTACGCGGACGCCACGCCGCAGACCAGCGAGAGGAGGTTCGTCCTGAACGCGATGGAGGAGAGCTCCCCGACCCCGCCGAAGAGCCTCACGAAGTACCCCCACAGCGGATGCTCGGGGAATTCGAGCACGTCGATCCCGGTCCACTGCACGAGCAGCCTCGCGGAGTCGCCCGGGAACATGTAGTCCGCCATGGTCAGGAAATACGCCCCCGCGGCGACTGCGGCCACCGCGAGCGCGGCCACCAGCGAACCCCTGCGAAAAGACGAATCCACGTCACGAAAACCTGCCATACCTTGCCTCCTTTTCCTTGACCGCCAATCTCAAGCAGAACCGCCCCGCCAGGGTCACTGCGCCCTCGAGTGCGGGCACCCCTGGCATCCGCCGCCGCACGAGACGTCCTTCCCGTCCCAGCAGTACGTGCACAGCCGCTCCCTGGGAAGCCCTATCGCCGCGATGAGGTCGTCCAGCCGCTGGAACGCGAGCGAGGTCAGGCCGAGGTTCTTGCGGATGTACTCGACCATCGCCCTGTACGGCTCCCCGTCCGGATCGAGGTAGCGGGAGACGTCCGCGCCCGCCCCGTCCTGGTCGCGGATGTACCTGCGCGTTATCAGGTCGTATTCGGACTTCGAGCGCGAGAAGTTCAGGAACCTGCACGGGTAGAGGAGCGGCGGGCAGGCGATGCGCATGTGCGTCTCCTTCGCGCCGTCCGCATACAGCCTCTTCGCCTGCTGCCCGAGCTGCGTGCCCCGCACTATCGAGTCGTCGCAGAAGACGAGGCGCTTGCCCTTTATGAGGCCGGAGATCGGGATGAGCTTCATGGCGGCCACGCGCTCGCGCTGGCGCTGGTCCTGCGGCATGAACGAGCGCGCCCAGGTGGGCGTGTACTTCACGAACGGGCGCGCGTACTTGAGCCCGGCCTCGTGCGCGTAGCCGAGCGCGTGGGACGTGCCGCTGTCGGGCACGCCGCCGACCGAGTCCGCCTCCACCGGGTTCCTCTTCGCCAGGAACGCGCCTGAGCGGTAGCGGGACATCTCAACGTTGCGCCCCTCGTAGGAGGACGCGGGATAGCCGTAGTAGACCCAGAGGAACGAGCATATCGCCATCTCGCCAAAGGGCTCCAGGACCGTGCGGTCCCCGTCCGGCGAAAGCTCCACCATCTCGCCCGGGCCGAGCTCCCTCGAGTACTCGTAGCCCAGGTTCGCAAGCGCGCACGACTCCTGCACCGCAATCGTAGCCCCGTCCCTGCGGCCTATCACCACCGGAGTGCGCCCGTACCTGTCGCGGACCGCCAGCAGGCGGCCGGACTCCGTGAGCACCAGGAACGAGCAGCTGCCCTGCACCTTCCTCTGGACGAGGCGCACGCCCTCCTCAAGCGTGCCGGCCGAGGCGAGCAGGGCCGACACCACCTCCGTCGGCCCGACCATGCGGGAGGTCGTCGAGTACTGGAACTGGATGCGGCTCCCCTCGAAGAGCTCCCCCATCAGCTCCTCGATGTTCGTGATGAGGCCGACGGACACTATGGCGAAGGTGCCGTAGGCGCACCGCATCACGAGCGGCTGGGGGTCGGTGTCGGATATGACGCCAAGGCCGACGCAGCCGGAAAGGGACTGCACGTCGCGCTCGAACTTCGAGCGGAACGGCACGTTCTGTATGTTGTGTATCGAGCGCTGGAAGCCCTTCTCGCCAAGCACGCACATCCCGCCGCGATGCGTGCCGAGATGGGAATGGTAGTCGGTGCCGAAAAAAAGATCGCTCACGCAATCGTCTGTAGAAACAACTCCGCAAAAGCCGCCCATCTCGTCTCCAGTTTACAAGGTAAAACGCACATCAAGCATCTTGATGGCGGCAATTATACCACAAAGGGGATCAGGGCGTTGTGGTATAATGGCGGCCAATGGCGAAGGAAGGGAAGAACATACTGCTCGCCGTCGGGGACGACGAGTATGCGGCGGAGGCCGCGGTGAAGGCGGCGATCTCCGAGCGCGTCCCGGCGGAGTGCCGCGAAAGCGCGGTCGAGACGGTCTCCGGGGAGGCGCAGAACGCGGAGGCGCAGCTCGCCTCCGTGAGGCAGTGCATGTCGTCCGTGAGCACGCCGCCGTTCCTCGACCCGGTGAAGCTCACCTGGTGGAGGGGCGTCACGTTCCTCCCGGGCGGCGGACGCGGCGGCAAGGTCGCGGACGACGTGAAGAGGGCCCTCGAGGACTTCGCGGGCTTCCTCTCCTCCAGCCCCCTTCCCCCGAACCAGTTCCTCGCCATAACCGCCACGAAGCTCCTGTCCACCTCCGTGTTCGCGAAGCGGATGGCCCAGATCTCGGACCTGGTGGACTGCTCCACGCCGGACCGCTCGGAGAAGCGCGCCGCCGCCGCGCTCGCCCGCCTCCCCGCGCTCGCCGAGGCGGAGGGGCTCTCGTTCGCCCCGGACGTCGCGAGGGCCTTCGTCGCGAAAACCGGGTCGGACACCCGCACCATCGTCTCCGAGCTCGCGAAGATGCGCACCTACCTCGGCGAGGGGACGGGCGAGGTCTCCGCGAAGGACGTGGAGGCGATAACCTCCGTCGGAGGCGAGGAGACGGAGATATGGGCGCTGACGGACGCGCTGGCCTCGCGGAACTCCGCCCGCGTGATGGAGGTGCTGAGGCAGTTCCAGGGCGACGCCGGATGGACGGTCATGGTGTCGACCGTCGTCGAGAGGTGGTTCCGGGAGCTCATCGTGGCGAAGGCCGGAGGCGGCGGAAGCGACTTCAGGTCGCGCAAGAACGCCGCGGCCGCCGCGGCGTTCACGATGACCGAGCTGCGCCTCGCGCGCTACCGGATGATCGCCCTGCGCGAGAGGCTCGTCTCGTCGCAGCCCCCAGACGAGTACGTGGAGCTCGAGCTCCTGCGCACCGTGGCCAGGGGCTCAGGCCCGCGCCCGGCGACCGGCGCATAGCGCGGCGAACCTGTCGCCGCGCTCCCCGTAGCTCGCGAACTGGTCGAAGCTCGCCGCCCCCGGCGAGAGAAGCACGCATTCGCCGGGCTCGGCGCGGCCCCCCGCGCTCTCGACCGCGCGCTCGAGCGTGCCGCACACCTCGCATGGGACTACGGAGCGCCAGGCCTCCGCGAACGCCTGCGCGCACCGCCCGATAAGATACGCCCTGCGGACGCGGCGGGCGACGGTCCCGGCCACCGCCGCGGGATCGTCCCCCTTCGGAAGCCCCCCCGCGATCAGGTGGACGCCGCGCGCGCCGCCGGGCCGGGCCGCCGCCATCTCCACCCCGGCGGCCAGGGCGGCGAGGCTCGTCGCCTTAGAGTCGTCTATCCACGCCACGCCGCCGGACTCCCCGACCGGCTGCATCCTGTGCGGCAGCGGCTCGAAGCCGGCGAACGCCGCCCGGATCGCGCCGGGGGGAAGTCCCGCCGCCCGCATGAGGGCGATGGCGCACAGGCCGTTCGGGCGCAGCACGGGGTTGTCGAAGTAGCTCCCCTCCATGAGCGCCGCGTCGGCGAGGTCGCCTGCGCCGGGGCCCGCCACGCGCACCTTCGCGAAGTCGAGGAGGCGCATCTTGAGGGCGTGGTACGCCTCCCTCGTGCCGTGCCGGTCCAGATGGTCGTCCTGGAGGTTCAGCACCGCCGCCGCCTCGAAGGCGTCCGCCGGCAGCGCCGTCGTCTCCATCTGGAAGCTGCTCACCTCCACGACCGCCCACGGCGGCCGGCCGCCGCTCTCGCGGCAGCGGAGCGCGACCTCGCAGAGCGGCGTGCCGTAGTTGCCGCACGGGACTCCGCCCAGGGCGTCCGCCACCAGCTTCACCACCGAGCTCTTCCCCTTGCTGCCGGTCACGGCGAGCATCCGCCCGCCCATCGCCGCGAACCGCTCGGCCCCGAGCTGCAGCTCGGACACCACAGGCGCGCCGCGCCGCCTGGCCTCCGCGAACCACTCGTGCCAGGGCGGGACCCCGGGGCTCGCGACGCAGAGGTCGCACCCCGGGCCGTCCGGCCAGGGGTCGGAGCCGTCCAGCACGCTCACGCCCCATCCTTCGCCGCGCAGGACGGCCGCCGCGGCGTCCCCGCTCCTGCCGGCGCCAAGCACGACCGCGTTCATCGCTCAAGCATCCTGCCAAGCGCCATCCCGTGCGACGCCTTGAGGAGCACGGAGTCCCCGGGGCGCGCGTACGCGAAGAGCGCGGCCTTCGCCTCGTCGAAGGACATCCCCCCGAAGGCGTCGCCCACGTATATCACCCTGTCCAGCGCCAGGGACTGCGCCTTCCGCCTGACCTCGGCGTGCAGGCGGGCGCTCTCCGCGCCAAGCTCGAACATGTCGCCCAGCACCGCGATCCGCCGCCCGGCGCACGGCTCGGCGGCGAACGCCTCGAGCGCCGCCGCCATGGACGTGGGGTTCGCGTTGTAGCAGTCCGATATGAACGTGACGCCGTCCCTCGCGCTCTTGCGCCACCTGTCCCCGGGAAGGCTGAAGCCCTCGGTCGCGGCGCGGCAGCCCGCCTCCGCCGCGCCGAGCTCCCTCGCGCAGGCCCACGCCAGGGCCATGTTCCACCTGTTGTGCTCGCCCGGCACCGGGCAGTCGAACGGGGCGAAGGCGCCGACCTCCAGCACGCGGCAGCGGCACATCGCCTTCAGCCTGGCCAGGCGGTCGTTGTTCGAGCCGAGCACGGCAAGGCCGTCCGGCGGGAGCGCCCGGAGGAGGTCGCCCTTCTCCTCGGCTATGCCGTCCTGGCTCCCGAAGAACTCGATGTGGGCGGTGCCGATCGACGTGACGATCCCGACGTCCGGGCGGGCGACGTCCGCAAGATGCCGTATCTCGCCCGGATGGTTCGTGCCCATCTCCACCACGAGGAAGTCCGCGTCGGGCGGACACTCCAGCACCGTGATCGGCAGGCCGAGGTCGTTGTTGTAGTTCCCGCGCGTGGCGTGGGTCTTCCCGACCCGGGAAAGGAACGCGGCGACGAACTCCTTGACCGTCGTCTTGCCCGCGCTGCCCGTAACGCCCACGACCCTCGCCTTCAGCGAGCGGCGGTACTCCCGGGCGGTCGCGGCGAGGGACGCCTTCACGTCGTCCACCGGGATCAGCGCGGAGCGCTCGGGCCCGTCGAACCCGGAGGCGCGGTCGCGCCGCACGAGAATGCCCCTGGCGCCCTTCTCGAACGCCTGGCGGACGAAGTCGTGGCCGTCCGCGCTCGCCCCCGGCAGCGCCGCGAAGAGGCATCCCGGCCTCACCTTGCGGGAGTCGAACACGACCCCCGAATAGTCACTTGGCTCAAAGTCCAACTCCACACCTCCCCATCCGCCGCGCGCGCCGCGGCCGCGGTCAGACGCTCCTCTCCCGGCGCATCACGATCACGGAAACGCCGATCCACACCGCAAGCATCACGGACGACACCAGAAAGACGGGCAGCCACCCTATCGTCATGACCAGGGCGAACGCGACCGCGACCCACAGGTTCATGGCCGGCTCGTGGAGGAGCTGCTTGCCGGCGAACGAGGCGGCGGCGATCGTCTTGTTGTCCGGGTCGACCGTGCGCAGGAGCAGGAGCCCGGTGGCCGTGACGCCCGTCGCCTGGCCGAACTCCGCTATGCCGCGCTCGAACCACGCCTCCCTGAAAAGGCGCGGGGAGAAGAATATCACGGCGAAGACGGTCCAGACCGTCCCGGCCACGACCATGATCGTGAGCGGCATCCAGTTCGCGGCGACGACCGACAGCTCGATCGTGGTCACGGCGGAGAGCGCAAGGTAGTCGAGCGCGGCGCCGGAGATCCGCGTCATCTGCTCGCGGTCGACGAGCAGGTCCACGCCCACGGCCTTCGCGACGAACTGGAGCATCACGCCGCCGAGCATGCACAGGGGGAACATCGGGAAGCCGATGAACAGGCGCGTCTTCGCGCCGGGGAAGAGCGCGACCTCCGCGAGGCGGCATCCCTGCAGTATGCAGAAGCCCACCAGCACCGCGATGCCCACGATCGCTATGTGCCAGGCCAGGGAGTCCACGGAGTCCGGCAGCACAGTCTGCTGCCCGGCGGAGGGGCGGGCGTCGCGGGGGTGTATGCCCCGGCGCTCGTTCAGAGACCGCTTGCCGAACGGGCGCACCGTCTTTATGTACCCCCTGGCGTACGCCCAGTTGACGAGCCCCATCCCGAGCACTATGCCGCACACCATCCCTATCGTCGCGACCGTGTACCCGAGCGCTATGCCCTCGCTCCAGTTGTGGGAGATGAACGCCTCCGCCATCCCGCCGACCGTGCCGTGCCCGCCCTCGAACCCGAGCTCGAGGAGGTTGCCGAACGCCGGGGACACGTTGAAGGCCGGCACGAGAAGGAAGCCCGCCAGCCCTATGCCCACCACGTACTGCCCCCACACCACGATCTGCGCGAGGGTCAGCTGCGGCAGCACGGACGCCGCCAGGTTCTTTATCTTCGGAACGCCCGAGCCCAGGAAGAGCGTCGCGAATATCACGTTGATCAGGAAGCCGGGCATGCGGCGTATGTCCTCCACGACCTCGTCCGGCACGTGCTCGCGGAAGCAAGAGAGCAGGACCAGGCCGAGAAGCCCACCCACGATCGAACTCGGGAGGTAGAGCTTCTGCAGAAGCGGAATCTGCACCCGAAGTATCTTCCCCGCCACAAGCAGCACCGAGAGCGCCGCAAAGATCATCACCGCAGTCATTGGCCCCTAAGTTCCCCTTCCAAGTCTCGAATGGTGGATAAATGCGCGCAGTTTACCAAATCGGACGCCCCGGCGCAAATCCACCATCCTCGCCTCCCGGCTGCAACCACCTTGCGGTTCAGTCGACCTCCTCGAGGCGAAGGTCGGCGAAGGAGGCGGCGCCCGTCGCGTTCCAGAGGCGGAGCTCGACCTGCGAATGGAAGTCCTGCGACTTCGGCCCCGCCGTGAACTCGAACGACTGGTGGATCCAGTCCGTCGTGCCCGTGAGGAAGTTCTTCGGGAACCACGAGTTGTGGTCGCACCAGACGCGCACGCCCGCCCCGCCCCCGCGCGCCGTCGGCGCGACGTCCGTCAGCCGCGCGAAGAGCGACAGCCGGTACCTCTTGCCCGGCCTGAGGCGCCCGTGCGCCTTCTCGAAGTCGTTGACCAGCGTGACGCAGCCCTTGCCGTCGCACTCGAGCGTCGCCGAGAGCCCGGACGCGCCCTTCGGGACGTCGCGCCGGAAGGAGACTCGCCTCTCGCCGTCCTTCTGCGCATACCAGCCGCCCCGCCAGTCGCTCCCCTCCCAGACGCCGAAGAAGCGCCCCTTGCCCGGCGTCGTCCGCGAGAAGTCGCCGTTGACGAGGAGGTTCGCCCGCCCGGGATTCGCCGCGCGGTCCGCCAGCGCCCGCCCGACGGAGATCGCGTCGCGGTAGTCCCGCGCCGTCGCCGCGAGCGGCTCGTAGCACTCGCGGCGGTAGAGCGCGATCCGCCGCGCCTCGAGCGAGCCCGGCGCGACCTTCTTCGCCGCCGACGCGAGAAGGCCGTCCCACCGCGACAGGACGTCCTGCGTGTAGATCCTCATGTAGAGGTCGTAGGGGCTCGGCACGATGCGCTGCGGGCCGAGCGCCGTCGCGACCGTGCGGCCGCAGACGCGCCCCACCCAGAGGTTCTCGACGTCGTCGACGAACGCCGCCATCTCCCGCGCCGCCGGGCCGAACATGAGCCGGAAGTACTCGTCCAGCAGCGCGTCGACGTCGACCTCCGGATTCCAGCACACCTTGCCGAAGACGTAGTAGCAGAGGTAGTTGTAGAAGGCGCGGTCCGACTCGCTCTCGGCGAACACGCCGAAGACCCACGGCGCGATCGCCCGGTAGTATTCGCCCCACGCGCGCGGCGCCCCGCACGGCACCGTCGGCAGGCTCATCGTCCCGAACTTGTTGACGTACGTCCACGCCCAGACGGGCCGCCCGAGCTTCTCGCGCCAGCCGCGGATCTCCGCGAACTCGCTCGCCAGGCTCTCCGCGCTGCGGACGCTCCACGGCCCGCTCTCCGCCACCATCACGTCCACGTTGTCCGGGATCTCGAAGCCGGGGATGCGTCGATACGGCGGATAGGCCATCTGCGTGATGCGGATGCCGTCCAGCCCCGCCGCCTTCACGCGCCGGGCGAGCTCGACCGTGCGCCCCCAGACGAGCTCCGTCGCGTAGTGCGCGTCGCCCTTCCTGTACGCCGCCTGGCAGGCCTCGCACCGGCACGGCACGAAGCCGTCCTGCGGCATCACGTCCACCCACGGCCGGCGGAACGTCATGATGTTCCACCGCCCGTCCGCGGCGGCGCCCTTCAGCCCCGCCTTCATGTTCCGGACGCTCGGCGGCTCGCCGCGCGCATACGAGCAGATGTCCCGGAAGAGCTCGTCGTAGACGGCGGACGAGTGGCAGAGCTGGCCGGGGTGGTAGGCCTTCTCGTTCGGATCGACGTCGCGCACGAGCCGGCCGCCCTTCTCCACGAGCGCCAGGTATTCGGGATGCGTCGCGCCGAAGCGCCGCTGGACGTTGAAGCCGCTCGACCCGTGGCAGCACGGCACGTACTGCGTCTGCATCCGGTTGCGCAGGTAGTTGACCTTGCGCTCCGCCAGCGTCTGCAGCAAACGGTTCGTCCCCTCGAAGTATTCGCCGTCGCTGTACCACGAGTAGTTTCGGACGCTGAACGCCGGCGCGGAGACGCCGCGCCCCTTCTTCACGCGGATCTCGCCCTGGCGCGGCACGATCGTGCCCAGCTCGCCGGGGAAGTAGAACCGCGCCTTCGCCGCGCGCTCCAGGAACTCGTAGACGCCGAACAGCGTCGCGCGCTCGTGGTAGAGCGACCAGACGCCGTGCCGCGGCGAGCTGACCGCCACGTAGAGGTCGGCGGACGGATCGTCGCGCCCGGCGACGTAGACGGCCTTTCCGTCGCACGCGATCACGAAGGCGTCGCGCGCGAGCGACTGCACGTCGATCCCGGCGCGGCGCGACCACTCGTTCTCGCCGAGGAAGACCGGCGTCTTCCCCGCCGTCGGCGCCGTGACGACGGGAACCGCCCTGCCGAACGCCCGCGAGAGGGCGTTCGTCATCTCGTCCGCCGCGTAGAGCACCGTCTTCGGCGCGTCCGGCGCGACGACGACCTCGGTCGACTGCGGCGTGAGCGTCAGCGCCGCCGCCGGCAGCGACGCAAGCGCGACGAAGCCCAAGGCAGAAAGAATGCGTTTCATAGGCCTCACTACCCCCCCTCTATCTCACGATCAGCACCATGCCGCGATCCGGGCCCAGGCGGAGGCCGTTCGCCGTCCGCTCAACGTGCCAGCCCCTCGGCGCGCCCTCGATCGCAAGAGACTCGGGCCAGACGACCTTCGTCGCCGAGACGAGCCGCAGCGCCCCGAGCGCCTTCGCCGCCTCGTCGAGCGCGTCCGCGTCGACGAGGCGGACCGTCTTCACGTTCGACAGGTCGAGCGTCCCGACGAGCGCCGTCGATTCGCGCGCGGCGAACTTCTTCGCCGAGATCTCCCAGGTCTCCCCGGCGAGGCGCACCGCGCCGTTCACGACCGTGCCGCCCGTGCCGGAAAGGCCCGCGAACGTCGTCGGAGACTCCGCGTCCTCGTCGAAGCCGCCGAGGTCGAGCGTGCCGCCGTTGAGGCGGAGCTCCGTGCCGGACGGGATCGCGCCGCCGGACGCGGCCTTGAGCGTCGCCGTGCCGGCGACCTCCGTCCACTTCTGCCAGGAGTTCGTCGCGGCGAGCGTCAGAGTCGCCGAGCCCTTGAGCGTGAAGCCGCCGATGTCGTTGTCGCCGACCGTCACGGCGTCGCCCGTGAGAGTCTCCGTGCGCTGCGCCGTCTTGAGCGTGACCGTGACGCCGCCCTGCGCGTAGCCCCAGCCGCGCGACGTCACCGTCACGCCCTTCAGGCGGCGCGCCGCCGGGTCCCAGTCCGCCACCGCCGTCGCGCCCTCGCCCGCGCCGGAGACCGTCACGAACGGCGCCCCGGCCCAGAAGCCGTTCGTCGCCGCGCCCGCGTCGATCGCCTGGACGCCGCCCGCGACGCGCCCCGCCAGCGGCACCGCCGCGTCGATGCGCGTGTCGTACGCGCAGTCGATCGTCGCGCCCTTCTCGTAGACGGACATCTGGATGCGCGACGGGAATTGATAGACAAGGCTTTCTCCAGAAACACACTTGTCGAGCGTCCCGCCATTGAAGTTCACGTAAACCGACTTCTCGGACGCTCTCTCGTATGGACAGAACCAGCAGAGCGAAAGCGTGCCACCGTTGTTCATGTTCACGTAAGCCCGATTCGGATTCGAGCTCTCACGCCCGTTGCAGAAGTAAAGCATGCTGTTCCATGAATCTCCCGCCTTGGCGATCTCGAAGCGCGCCCCCTCGCCATCGACCGTCAGGCATCCGTCCGAAATGACCGTAGTCACGCTCCCGCACGCAAGGTACATGTTGCCATCGACCTTCGCCGTGCCGTTCCGCACGTAGATGACGCCGTTGCCGCGATTCAGGCGAGGGGCGTACATCGACCCCAGGTGGCGATAGGTTCCGCCATACTGGTGCAGGACGCCCGTTCCGTATCCGCCGACCGCGAAGCCCGCCTCCGCCTCGACCGAGCCGCCCTCGTCGATCTGCAGATAGCCGGTGCCGCCCATGCCGAGCATCGAGCCGACGTGGGCGTAAGGCGATCCGGCCGTGACGAAGAGCCTGCCGCCCGCGCCCACGTAGACCGCGCCGGAGCCGGCGGCGTGGGTGGCCTGGTACTGTCCGCCGCCGACGACGACCTTGTTCGAGACGAAGCCGCCGTCCTGGACGTCCAGGACGCCCGCCGCATGCGACCCGACGTAGATCGCGTTTTCGAGCATCCCTTCCTGCGACGCGCTCTGCCCGGGATTCGCGAGCGACGTCAGCCACTTCGCGCCGCCCTTGACGACGAGCGTGCCCGGCGACTTCGGCTTCGTCGCCGCGCTGGTCGAGGAATAGACGTATGGACGCCCGAGGAACACAGGGCGCGCGCCCTGCCGGACGGTCGCGCCGCCCGTCACGACGACCTTCGCCGACGTGTTCGTCGCGTCGCCCGAGACGCCCGCGATCACGTTCGTCCCCACCGGCACGAACGTGCCGCCGCCCGTCAGCTCCAGCGTGCCGCGCGAGGCGTTCGGGCAGATCTCCAGTTCGTCGCCCGCCTCGCTCGAGATCCGCACCGTGCCGCCCGCCGCGCCCCAGCCGATCTCCGGCCGCCGGTCGCCCGCGAGCATCTCCTGCGCCGTCAGCTCGAAGACGCCGCCGTCGCACTCCGAGGCGTCGATCGCGAGCGCGCCGCCGTCGAGGAACGTCGCCGCGTTGTGGAACGCGAAGAGCTGCTCCTTCGTCCAGCGCTCCGCCGCGACGCCGGTCGCGGCGTCCGTCTCCGTCCCGGGGACTGCCGCGACGTAGCCGCGGCTGACCGTCGTCTTCGAGAAGTCGGGGATCGAGTCGTGCCAGCGGGCGAAGATGCGCAGGGAGTCGCCGCCGTAGAGCGTCGTCGCGCCCGCGTAGGAGCTGTGCCCGCCCAGCACGACGCGACCCTTGCCGGACTGGTCGGATCCGCCGACGGTCACGGAGCCGGCGCCGGAGATTCCGCCGAGGAAGGAGAACTGGATGTCGTTCGCGAGCTCGTCGCGCACGTACGACCAGTCGTTCGGCTTCACGTTCAGGGCTTCACGTTCAGGACGGAGTCCGCGCCGTTCAGGACGACGGGCCCGAGCCAGCTGCACTTGTTCGTCGTCAGGAGCGGGAACGTGCTGCGATAGGCCGATTCGCCGTCTTTGTTGTGGGCGTAGTAGAACGTGACCGGCGCGTCGAGCTGGAGCGGACGCAGCACGGGCGCGACGGCGTTGAAGAAGCCGAAGGCGGCGCTGGCGGCGAGCTCGAACGGCTCGGCGTCCGCCGGGCCGAGCGAGCTCTCCCGGAGAAAGACGTTGCCGTCGCCGTTCACGATGCGCCCCGCGCCATTGATCGTGAGGCCCAGGAAATACCAGTCCATGGCGCCGGTCTTCGTGAGCGTGTGCCCCTCCGTCCAGATCTGCGAGCCGTCGTTCTTGTCGCCGAAAGGCCTGCCCTGGTTGCCCATCCAGTAGTAGTTGCCGTTGCTGCGCACGTAGACCGTCGCGTCGGCGTCGAGGTAGAGGAGCGCGATCGCGCCGTACCCGGCCGTGTCGACGTTCAGGGCCTTGTCCGCCGCCGCGGTCCCGAACCCGCCGCCGGCGATGTGCACGGCGCGGTAGCAGAACTTCACCGCCGTCGAGGCGATCTTGAGCGAGGCGCCGTCCTCGACGTAGAGCGCGCCCTTCGTGCCGCTGGAGGTATTGCCGAACGCGCCCGAGGTCGTCGTGACGACGCGGCCGCCGCAAATGCGGAAGTCGCCGTCGAAGCCGGAGTTGTCGACGGCGAAGTTCCACTCCTCGTCGCCCGTCTTCCTGACGACGCCCGCGCCCTGGAGAAGCCCGGACTTCGGAATCGTCGAGCAGTTCCGGAACTCGAGCACGCCCGCGGCGGCCTCGCCGTCCGCCCCCGAGACCGTGATCGTCGTGAGCGCGTTGACGGACGCCATGTCGCTCTCGGTCGCGACGTACGTCTCGCCCGCCGGCACGACGACCGCGCCGCTGGCGGACGACCAGTCGAACGCGAAGGAAAGCTGCGGGACGAGCCCGGCGAGGAAAACCGACAGAACGAACGACATTTTCATCTTCGAAACCTCCGTTGAGTCATTTGATGGGCGATAGTATACCGAGGTAATTGCAAAACCCCTCTCGGCGGACTTCCCGACAATGTGCTGAAGTCGTG
>CAVERN010000004.1:0-27452 GCA_963618095.1 bacterium
GAAGCCGGGCGAGCGCTTCCAGTTCGAGCGCACGGGCTACTTCGTGGCGGACGAGATCGACTTCGGGCCGGGCGCGCCCGTCTTCAACCGCACCTGCTCGCTCAAGGACGGCTACCGTCCGGGCTGATGCCGCAGCGCGACCCAGAACCATCGGATTTGAGGATGACACGAATGCCGGCAACGAGTGAGAATGTCCAGAGCCAGGGTGGGCGGCACGTCGCGCTGCCGCTGAAGTACCGTCCGATGGTGTTCGACGACGTCGTCGGGCAGGAGCACGTGGTCCGCACGCTCCGGCACGCGATAGAGTCCGGCCGCGTCGCCAACGCGTACCTCTTCGTGGGGCCGCGCGGCATCGGCAAGACGACGACGAGCCGGATATTCGCGAAGGCGCTCAACTGCTCCTCGCCGAACGGCGTGGAGCCGTGCGGGAAGTGCGAGAACTGCGCGCAGATCGCGGAGGGGCGCTCCCTCGACGTGATGGAGCTGGACGGCGCCTCGCACAACAAGGTGGAGCACGTGCGCCCGATAATAGACGCCGTGCAGTTCAAGCCGACGGTGTCGCGATACAAGATCTTCATCGTGGACGAGTGCCACATGCTCACGCCGGCGGCGTGGAACGCGCTCCTGAAGACCCTTGAGGAGCCGCCGCCGTACGTGAAGTTCATCTTCGCGACGACCGAGGGCGACAAGGTGCTTCCCACGATAGTGTCGCGGTGCCAGCGCTTCGACCTTCACCGGATCCAGACGAACCAGATAGTGGACCGGCTCAAGTACATCTGCGAGAACGAGGGCGTCTCGGCGGACGAGGACGCGCTGCTCGCCATCGCCCGCGGGGCGGAGGGCGGGATGCGCGACGCCCTGTCGTCGCTCGACCAGCTGATCGCGTTCAAGGGCGGGCGGATCTCCGAGGAGGACGCGCTCTCCGTGTTCGGCCTCGTGTCGCGCTCCGAGCTCGAGGGCCTGGCCGGCGCGATCCTTGCGGGAGACTCCGCCGCGATCCTCAGCGCGGTCGCGACATTCGACTCCGCGGGCAAGAACATGCGCAGGCTCGCCGGGGAGCTGATGCTCCACTTCCGTAACCTCGTGGTGTGGCAGGCGCTCGGGACGAAGGCGCAGGGGACGCTCGAGCTTACGGCGGACCAGTGCAGGACGCTTGCCGAGCAGGCGAAGCTCTGCGATTCGTCGCGCATATTCCGCATAGCGGACAGGCTCGCCGAGATGGAGGACAAGCTTCGCCACGTGCTCAGCGTGCGCACGCTCATCGAGATGACGCTGCTGCGGGCCGGGCGCATCGCGACGGTCGCGAGCATCGAGGAGCTGATGAAGGCGGTGCGCGAGCTGAAGGCGGGCGGAGGCGGCGCGCCCGTGCGGAGCGAGCCGTCCGCCGCCGCGCCCGCGCCGGCGGCGCCGAAGGCCGCCGCAAGGCCGTCCCACCGCAGCGCCATATTGGAGGATTCGAGGCTGAACGGCATACTGGGGGCCGTCCCCGGGGCGAAGATAGTCGAGATAAAGGAACCATGAGAGGAGCGGAGATGGAAGAGGCGAAGGCGGAACGTCCTGTTATGAAGATGCTGCCTGGCGACGAGGTTCGCCAGATCATGTGGCGCTATGCCGAGAGGTACGACATCCAGATGGCCGTCGCGGGGGCGCGCCAGACGGCGCGTTCCGTGGTCGCGCAGCTCGTCGCGAACGGGCAGCGCTTCACGCACGAGTGGACTCCCGAGAAGCAGGCGCTGTTCGACGCGTTCGACGCCTCCGGCATGACGGCGGCCACCCTGGACGCCGACTGCGGCGGGCTCTTCGAGGGGCCGCGCAACCTCGCGATGTCGCTCGTCACGTACGAGACCGCGTGGGTGGACAACGGGGCGGCGACGTCCTCGTTCGTGAACGACCTCGCGATGGGGCCGATAGCCGAGCTCGGCACGCCGGAGCAGAAGAAGCGCTACATGACGCTGTGCGCGCCCGGCAATCCGAGCGGCAAGACGTGGCGCGGGTCATTCGCGCTCACCGAGCCGCTTCCCTACGTGGGCGTGGACACGGGCGTGCTGTGCGGGCGCGTCTCCGTGGCGGAGTGGAAGGACGGCGAGGAGCCGATGCTCCGCGTGGAGAAGCGCGGCAGGTTCATCACGAACATCGCGATCTGCGACTACGTCACCATCGCGCTCGACTCCGGGGACGACCGCATCAAGGGGTCGTGCATGGTGGTGGTGGAGGCGACGGACCCGGGCAAGTTCGACCGGGGCGCGCAGACGAAGAAGCTGGTACACCAGCTCTCGAACACCGGCGACCCCGTGATAGACGTGGTGGTGCCCGCTTCGCGCATAATCGGCGGATATGCCGTCAAGGACGGGGTGATCGTGCCGAACCTCTCGCACTCCGAGATCATCGCGCAGGTGTTCTCCAAGACGCGCGTCGGCGTGGGCGTGATGGGGGCGGCGTCGCTCATGAGCGCGGTGGAGCCGGTGATCCGCTACCAGCGCACCCGCTTCCGCGGCGCGGCCGGGGTGAGCGAGGACAGCCCGCGCTACAGGCTCGGCCTGCAGATGAAGGAGGACGTCACCCAGCGCCTGGCGGACGTGTGGGCCACGGCCGAGGCGGCGAGCTCTCTCGGGTTCGACATCTCCCGCGTGTACGACAGGATCGAGGCCATCCAGGACGAGGCCAGGGCGAAGCTTGGCAAGGGCCGCGCCATGCTGAAGGCGATGAAGGAGCCCATGGAGCGTGCGATCGCCCTTCTCGCGGAGGGGAGGAGCCCGGAGGAGGACGAGGACGTCACCGTGCGCTACGTGTACCTCCAGGCCATCGCCAACGTGCTGTGCCCGAGCTGCAAGCTCTGGAACACCGGGCACGGGGCGGACGTGATGCGCCAGGCGGTCACGCTCATGGGCGGATACGGCATCACTGAGGACTGCCCGGGATTCCTCTTCTACAAGTGGACCGACATGCAGCTCGACGCCACCTACGAGGGGCCCGAGGCCGTGCAGCGCCGCCAGATCTCCGAGACGATGGGCAACGCCGTGTTTCTCGCGCAGCTCGAGGCCTGGGCGAAGGAGTGCGACGCATGCCCCGCCGCGGACGCGAACGGGATGCACGCCCTCGCGGCGGCGCTCAGGATGTGGTCGTGGACGCGCGCGTTCGCCGCGTCGGCGAAGGACGCGGCGGGCAAGAAGCTCGGGGCGTCCCAGCGCCATGGCGTGGTGTTCCCGCTCGCGGACGCCCTGGCCGGGCTGATGGCGGCGAAGAGCTTCCATGCGGACGTGAAGTGCCTGGCCGCCTGCGGCAAGGACCACCCGGTGGTCGGTCCGGAGCTGGAGGGCTACCTCAACACGTTCAACGACCTGCTCGGCACGATCGCCGGCGGCGTCGCCGGCGAGGCGGCGCGCGTCTGCGCGGAGGTGGTCTACGGCTTCGGCGCCGCGTCGGCGGAGCAGAAGGCGGAGTTCGCCGCCCTGCGCGCCGGGGTCGACGAGGCGCTCGCGGGGACGAAGGTCGCGAAGGACTCGGCCGCCAGGTGCCTCGCCTCCGTGATGATACCGGAGGCGCTGGACTATCCCATGTGAGGTTGCGCGTGGCTTTCGTTTGGAGTATAATGTATCGCAGATTCAACAAGACAAGGAGCATAGAATGGGTGAGGTAATCGGAGCAGGCGAGCTGCACAAGGGCGTGAAGCTTCTCATAGACGGCGAGCCGTGGGAGATCACGGAGTTCGACTTCTCGAAGCCGGGCAAGGGCCAGGCGATCTACAACTGCAAGCTGCGCAACATGATCACGGGCGGCGGGATGAGCAGGAGCTACCGCTCCGGCGACAAGTTCGAGAAGCCCGAGCTGATCCAGCGCGACGTCACGTATTCCTACGACGACGGCACGGCCTACGTGTTCACGGACGAGAACTTCGAGGAGATCCGCGTGTCGGCCGACGTCATGGGCGACAAGAAGTACTTCCTCATGGACGAGATGGAGGTCTCCGCGCTGTTCTTCAACGACAAGGTGATCGGCGTCGCGCTTCCCCAGCTCGTCACGCGCAAGGTCGTGAAGGTCGAGCCCGGCGTGAAGGGCAACACCGCCTCCGGCAAGGTCACGAAGCCCGCGACGGTCGAGGGCGGATACACCCTCCCGGTGCCGCTCTTCATCAGCGAGGGCGACGTGATCCGCATCAACACGGAGACGGGCGAGTACAACGACCGCACCTCCACGAAGTGACGCTGCCGGAGGCGACCGCATGAAGGTGTTTGTCACTGGTGGCGCCGGATTCATCGGCAGCCACACCTGCGTCGAGCTGCTGGGCGCCGGGCACGAGGTGGTGGTTGTGGACAACCTCTGCAACTCGTGCATGGAGTCGCTCGACCGCGTCAGGAGGATAACCGGCAGGGACGTGAAGTTCTACGAGGGGGACATCCGCGACGAGCGCAGGCTCGACGAGATAGTCTCCGCCGAGGCCCCGTTCGACGCCACGATACACTTCGCCGCGCTGAAGGCGGTGGGGGAGTCCGTGCAGATCCCGCTGAAGTACTACCAGAACAACCTCGGCGGCACGTTCACCCTGCTCAAGGTGCTCGCCGCCCACGGCTGCAGGAACATCGTGTTCTCCTCGAGCGCGACCGTGTACGGCCAGCCGAAGTCCGTGCCGATCCGCGAGGACTTCCCGACGCCGGGCTGCACGAACCCGTACGGCTGGACGAAGCTGATGATGGAGCAGGTGTTCAGGGACGTGCAGAAGGCCGACCCCTCGTGGAACGTGATCCTCCTGCGCTACTTCAACCCGATCGGCGCGCACGAGAGCGGCCTCATCGGCGAGGATCCCGCCGGGATCCCGAACAACCTCCTGCCGTACGTCGCGCAGGTGGCGATCGGCCGGCTCAAGGAGCTTTCCGTGTTCGGGAACGACTACCCAACGCCGGACGGCACTGGCGTGCGCGACTACATCCACGTGGTCGACCTTGCCAAGGCGCACCTCAAGGCCGTGGAGCGCCTGGGCCAGGCGCGGAACTACGGGCTCAAGGTGATCAACCTCGGCACGGGCAACGGCTACTCCGTGCTCCAGATCGTCAAGGCCTTCGAGAAGGCGAGCGGACGCAAGGTGCCGTACGTCATAAAGCCCCGCCGCCCTGGCGACGTGGCCGAGTGCTGGGCGGACCCCTCCTTCGCCAAGGAGGAGCTTGGCTGGAAGGCCGAGCGCGGGATCGAGAAGATGTGCGAGGACCTCTGGCGCTGGCAGTCCATGAACCCCTACGGCTTCAAGGGAAAGGTCTGACGGTACTCGGGCCGCTCCAGCAAGGATAGGTTGGCCGATGGACATCTTCGACCGGATTCTTGAGAGCCTGGAACTCGAAAGGGAGTTGGGTGTGCGCACGGTCGAGATCGACCGTGCGCTTCTCGTGCCGCCAGGGCCGTCCCCGGCCGCCGCGCCCGAGCCCCCGCCTCCGGCCCGGTCTGCCGCGCCCGCGCCGCCGTCTCCGGCCGCCGAGCCGCCGCGCGCGCCCGTCTCCGGCGGCGATTCCGCCGCGTGCGACATCGCGTTTCTGACGGGGCGGCCGCTCTCCGACAGGGGGATGGACGCCATGCGCAGGACGTTCGACGCCATGCGGAAGATCCGTCCGGACATCTCCGTGAAGCTCAACGAGCGGTGCAGGCCGAAGGCGATCGTGCTGCTTGGCTCGGACGCCCTGCTGAAGCGCATGCCCACCGCGCGGCCGATCCGCGGGGCCTGGATCGTCCTTGACGGCGTGCCGGCGGTCACGACCTTCTCGCCGGACTTCATATTCAGCCACTTCCAGGAGGGTTCGCCGAACATGAACAAGGCGAAGCGCAGCATGTGGGACGACGTGAAGTCGGCCATCGCCCGGCTCTGACGGCCCCGTCCGCGCGGCGGCCGTCCCGCCGTCGCATTGTGGTATAATACGACGCCATGTCAGGCAAGGGATGCATAGAGATCAAGGCGAAGGCGAGGCAGGCGCTCTTTTCCGGGCAGTTTCTCCGCTACGGCGTTGCGTATCTGCTGCTGTCGATCGTGACGGTCTTCATCGTCGTGCCGCTCATGTATCTCCTGTCGGCCGGGATCGCCGTGTCGGGCATAGCGCCCTTCTTCCTTCCTGGCGGCAAGCCGGAGCCCGAGCTCTTCCTGGACCCGGGCGTGATGGTGCCCCTGCTGGGCACGCTGCTTGTGTTCTCCCTGCTTCTGCTCTATCCCATTGGGTTCGCGGCGTGGGGGCGGGCCGCCATGGCGATCGCCGCGATGCGGCGCGGGCTCACGATCGGCCACGCCGTCTCCGGGTGGGGGCACGGATGGCGGATGGGCTGGATCGTGACGGTGAGGGTGTCCTACCAGATGCTGTGGACGATGCTGCTCGTCGTCCCCGGCGTGGTGAAGTACCTTTCGTACGCCATGACGGAGTTCGTGGCGGTCGACCATCCGGACTGGAGCGCCAACCGCTGCATAGCGGAGTCGTGCCGGCTGATGGCGGGCAGCCGCCTGCGCTATCTCGTCCTCTGCGTGAGCATGCTCGGGTGGGTCCTGCTCATGCTGCTCATGTCCTTTGTGCCGCTGGCGGGCTCGGTGATGCAGGGGTTCGTCATGGCGTACGTGGACGCGTCCAGGGCCTCGTTCTACGAGGATCTGCTGGACTGCGACGAGGGCTTGGAAGGTCAATCTTGCAAAGGAGAATGAAATGACACTGGAAGAACAGGTGAAGGCTATGGCCGACGCGCTCCGTCCGATGCTGCAGCAGGATGGCGGGGATCTCGAGTTCGTGAAGATGGAGGGCAAGGTCGTCACGCTGCGACTGACGGGCCACTGCGGCACGTGCCCGTACGCGATGATGACGCTGAAGCAGGGCATAGAGGCGAAGTTCAAGGAGCTCGACCCGGAGCTGACGGTCGAGCGCGCGCAGGACTGACGGGCCTTGGCGGACGGACTGGAGGGCATGATGGATACGTTCAACGTTTCTCTGGTTGGCGTTGGGGGGCAGGGGATCCTGCTGACCGCCAATCTTCTCGGCCGCGTGGCGGCGCTGGCCGGTCTCGACGTGAAGAAGTCTGAGATCCACGGCATGGCCCAGCGCGGCGGCTCCGTCGCGTCGAGCGTGCGCTTTGGCGAGCGGGTGTTCTCGCCGATAATCCCCGCCGGCGAGAGCGACCTTCTCGTGGCGTTCGACAGGCTTGAGGCGCTTCGCTGCGCTCCGCAGCTGAAGAAGGGCGGCAAGGCCGTCGTCAACGACGTCTACCTCACCCCGGTCACGGTGTCCTCCGGGCAGCAGCCCGAGCTGTCCGATCTGGCCGGGTCCCTCGGGGCGGCGCTCCCCGGCGCGGTGTTCGTGGACGCCCCGGCCATCGCCGCCAGGGTCGGCAACGACCGCACCGCGAACATGGTGCTCGCCGGCGCGGTCTCGGCCCTGACCCCGTTCCCGGTGGATCTGTGGCTCGGCGCGATGGCAGAGACGTTCACGGGTCCGAAGGCCAGGCTTCTTGAGGTCAACGAGAGGGCCTTCGCGCTCGGGCGCGAGGCGGCGAACGCCTGACGCCGGGCTGGCGCAGGCATGTGAACGGCACAGAAAGGAAGGAGAAAAGGTAAAATGGTCACAAGGCGTGGTTTCTTCGCGGCATCGTCCCTCGCTCTTCTCGCGGCGGGGTGCAAGTCCGCCGACGTCGCCGCCGGCTCTTCAGGCTCGGCGGGCGGCAGGGTGAAGTTCAGGTTCGGGATGGCAGGCTATTCCTGCTACAGGCTTACTGCGGACGAGACGCTTGCGCTCCTGAAGCGTCTCGACGTGCACTACCTGTGCATCAAGGACTTCCATCTGCCCTTTGCCGCCACCGACCGGGACATCGCCGCCTTCAGGCAGAAGTGCGCCGACCACGGCGTGACCGGCTACGGGCTCGGCCCGGTGTACATGGACTCTCTCGACCAGGCGAAGAGGACGTTCGAGTTCGCCAGGCGCGTGGGCGTGAAGACCGTGGTGGGCGTGCCGTACGAGATGCGGGAGCTCGGCGGCAAGAAGGTGCGCTTCGAGTCCAGGAGCCTCTGCGAGCGCATCTCCGGCCTCTGCGCGGAGTACGACATTCGCTATGCGATCCACAACCACGGACCGGACACTCCGTATCTGTTCCCGACCGGGGAGAAGTCCTGGAACATGGTCAGGGACCTCGATCCCCGCATGGGGCTCTGCCTTGACATCGGCCACGACTTCCGCGCAAAGGCGAACCCGGCGGACTCCATCCGCCGCTTCCGCTCCCGCATCTACGACATGCACGTCAAGAACGTGCTCTTCGACCCCGTGAAGAACCTGGCCGTGCCCATGCCGCGCGGCGGGATCGACATGTGGGAGGTCGTGAGGGCGCTCGTCGAGGTGGGGTACGACGGCTGCTGCTCGCTCGAGTACGAGTCCTTCCCGGACAAGGGCGTGAAGCCCGGCATCAGGGAGACGGAGGTCGCCGAGAGCGTCGGCTACTTCAAGGGCCTCATGAAGGCTGTCGAGGGGTGAAGCGGATAATCCTCCTCGGGGCGACGGGCTCCATCGGAGGGAGCGCGTGCGACGTGGTGCGCGCGCACCCCGGCGACTTCAGGGTGGTGGCGCTCGCCGTGAGGAGCAGCCTCGCCGCGGCGGAGGCTCTCGGAAGGGAGTTCGGGGCGAAGGTCTACGGCGGCGAGGACGGCGCCCTGCGGGCGGTCGAGGAGAACGAGGCGGACATCGCGCTCGTCGCGACCGTCGGCCTCTCCGGCCTGCTCCCGACCCTCGCGGCGATACGCAAGGGGATGGACGTCGCACTTGCGACGAAGGAGGTCATGGTCGCGGCGGGCGCGCTCGTGACCAGGGCCGCGGCGGAGGCGGGGGTGGACGTCATCCCCGTCGATTCCGAGCATTCGGCGATATTCCAGTGCCTGCAGGGCGGCGGCGGCGCGGAAAGCGTGTCGAGGCTGATTCTCACGGCAAGCGGCGGTCCGTTCATCGACGGGCCGGCCGACCTCGACGCGGTGACCCCGGAGCAGGCGCTGAACCATCCGAGGTGGAGGATGGGGCCGAAGGTGACGGTCGACTCCGCCGGCATGATGAACAAGGGCTTCGAGGTCGTGGAGGCGAGGTGGCTCTTCTCCGTCCCCCCGGAGAGGATAGACGTGGTCGTGCACCCGGAGTCGATAGTGCATTCGCTCGTCGAGTTCCGCGACGGGGCGACGCTGGCCCAGCTCTCTCCGCCGGACATGCGCGTGCCGATACAGTACGCCCTCTCCTGGCCGGCGAGGCTGCCGGCGGAGCGGGAGAGGCTCGACCTGCGATCCGTGGGGGCGCTGACGTTCCGCGCGCCGGACGAGGCGCGCTTCCCGGCGCTTCGGCTCGTGAAGGAGGCGCTGGCCTCGGGCGGGGCCCGGACGGCGGCGCTCAGCGCCGCGGACGAGGTGGCGGTGAACCGCTTCCTCTCCGGCGGCATCCGCTTCGGCGACATTGTGCGCCTCGTGTCGGACGTCTCGTCCCAGGCGCCGGCGCGCGACGCGGAGTCCGTAGAGGAGGTCTTCGAGATCGACCGCGCCGCGCGGGCGCGGGCCCGCGCCTGGTCCCGCCGCCTCCTGGCCTGAGGGCGCGAGGCGAGCCGCCTACATGATGGCGGAGACGAAGTCCTCGATCTCCGGCAGGTTCAGCGATTCGGCCGCGCCGGCGTCTATCGCCCTGGCGAAGGCCGGGTCGACCGGGAGCTTGAGCGTGTTCGGGATTCCGAAGCGGGCGGCGATCTCGTCCGCCGTGCTCTCCCCGAACACCGAATGCCTCGCGGAGCAGTTCGGGCAGGTGAAGTAGCTCATGTTCTCGACGAGGCCGAGGGTCTTCTTGCCCATCATCTGCGCCATCTTCACGGACTTCCCGACGATCAGCTCCACGAGCTTCTGCGGGGAGGACACGACCACGACCCCGTCCACCGGGAGGCTCTGGAACACGGTGAGCGGCACGTCGCCCGTTCCCGGCGGCATGTCCACGAACATCACGTCGAGGTCGCCCCAGTGCACGTCCGTCCAGAACTGCTTGACCGCCCCGGCGATCACGGGCCCGCGCCAGACCACGGGGGAGGACGGATCCTCTATGAGCATGTTGAGGGACATTATGCGGATGCCGCCGTTGGAGACGGACGGCTCTATCCCGTGCTCGCTCTGCACGGTGCCGCCTTCGATCCCGAAGGACTTCGGCATGGACGGGCCGGTGATGTCCGCATCGAGGATTCCGGTGGCGAGGCCGCGGCGCGACGCGGCGACGGCGAGCATCGCGGTGACGAAGCTCTTGCCGACGCCTCCCTTGCCGCTTGCGACGGCGATGACCCTCTTCACGCTCGATGCGGCGTTCAGCTTCGCCGCGAAGGCGTTCTCCGCCTTGCGGCTCTGGCAGTCCTGGCCGCAGGACGAGCAGTCGTGCGAGCAGTTGGATTCCTCAGACATCTCTGTGCGTTCCTTTCCTCTTGTTTGGACGCGGTATTCTACCACAAATCGCGGCGATTTCCATTGACAAAAGGCGGGTTTTTTCGTATTCTACCCGCGATTTTTTTGGAGGTCAGAGGGCTTCCAAAGGGAATCGCTTTGTTTTTTGACAGATTTAAGGAGGGAGAAGATGGCAGACAACGAGTTGCTGGCGATGGTGAACTACATCGAGCGCGAGAACGGCGTGGACCGCGAGATCGTGCTGGTGGCGATCGAGCAGGCGATCCAGCAGGCCGCGCGCCGCAATCCCGGCGTCACCAACGACCTGCGCGTCTCGATCGACCGCAAGACCATCACCCTCCACGTGTTCGACACGATGGTCGTGTCGGACGAGGATTCCGGCACGGGGTTCATCTCGGTCGCGAGGGCGCAGCGCATCGACCCCTCGAAGAAGGAGGGCGACACGATCGAGATAGAGCTGCCGGCCTTCCGCCTCGGGCGCATCGCCGCGCAGACCTCCCGCCAGATGATAATGCAGAAGCTGCGCGAGGCGATCAGGTCCAACACGTTCAACGACTTCAAGGGGCGCATCGGCGAGATCGTCTCCGGTACGGTCACGGGGCTCAACCGCCGCGACGTGTACGTGATGGTCGGCAAGACCGAGATGGTGCTCCCCGCCAAGGAGTGCATCCCCACCGAGGAGTATTCGGTCGGCGACCCCATCCGCGCGATCGTCCACCACGTGAAGCCGGACGCCACCGGCCCGGCGGTGACGCTGTCGCGCTCGTGCGGCGAGTTCGTGCGGGCGCTCTTCCGCCTGGAGGTCTCCGAGATATCGGACGGCGTGGTGGAGATCGTCTCCGTGGCGCGCGACCCCGGGTTCCGGAGCAAGGTCGCGGTGAGGACGATGGACGAGAAGGTCGATCCGGTCGGGGCGTGCGTGGGGCTTCGCGGCTCGCGCGTGCGCAACATCGTGCGCGAGCTGAGCGGCGAGAAGATAGACATAGTGCGGTGGTCCGACGACGTGAAGAGCTACATCACGCAGGCGCTGGCGCCGGCGAAGCTCGAGTCCGTGGAGGTGGATCCGGAGCAGGACAACACGGTGCACGTCACCGTGGCGCCCGACCAGTATTCGCTCGCCATCGGCAAGCGCGGGCAGAACGTGAGGCTCACCACGAAGCTCACGGGCTGGCACATCGACGTCACCAAGGCGATGAGCCTCGCCTCGTTCGAGGACCAGAAGGCGGAGGCGATCAAGTCCCTGGCCGACACGTTCTCGATATCCACGGCGCAGGCCACGCAGCTCGCCGACGCGGGCTTCCTCTCGGTCGAGGGGATCCTGGAGTCGGACGAGGCGGACTTCGCGGCGGCGACCGGCCTTGACGACGTAACTGCGATCGGCATATATGCGGCGGCGAAGGCGGTTTCCGACCTTATCGGCAACAAGGAGGAGGCATGAGGGTATACGAGCTTGCGGCGAAGATCGGCACCACGTCCTTCGCGGTGATGCGCACCGCGGAGGCGAGCGGGGTGGAGGTCTACTCTCCCCTGAGCGCGCTCGAGCCGGACGAGGTGGAGTCCATAAACAAGGCCTTCCTCGCGGCCGGGATGGAGCGCGTGCGCTCCGACGCGGAGTCCGCGCGCGACCGCCGCGACAACAAGCGCCATCGCGCCCTCAAGGCGGCCGAGGAGCAGAACCGCATCCAGGCGGACGCGCTCGAGGAGCGCCGCCAGCGCGCGCTGGCGGCATACCGGGCGCAGGGCGGCAGGGTCGAGATGCCCGACACCAAGAAGGCCCCCGTCGCCGTGCTCAAGAGGCCGGTGAAGGAGGAGATCAAGCTCGACCTGAGCCTTCCCGAGGGCCCGAAGGTCAAGATCGACATCTCCGACCGCGACGAGAGCGCGGAGCCCGCCCCGCCGCCGGACGACTTCGAGGACGACGAGGTTGACGAGAGCGAGTGGCTCCAGGGGCGCGGCCGCAAGGCCGCCGCCGGCGGCAAGGGCCAGACGGTCTCCATGAAGAAGCAGCAGACCTACGACCGGAAGGAGAAGGCGAAGGAGGCCAAGAAGGACGAGGCGGAGTCCGCCCCCAGGCAGGTCGCGCCCCCTCCGCCAAAGCCGGCCGCGCCCGCGCCGCGCCCGGCGACGCGCGTCGGCGGCCTCAGGGCCGGCTTCGCGTCGGTCTCGATGAAGACCGCCAGCACGCTGAAGATTTCGGCGGGCCTCGGCAAGCCCGCCCCGAAGCCTGCGGTGACGATGAGCGTGAACACCCGCGAGATCTCCATACGCGGCGCCGTGGTCGTCAAGGAGCTCGCCGCGAAGCTCGGGATCCGTCCGAACCGTCTCATCGCCGACCTCATGCAGCTCAAGGTGCTGGCGTCGATCAACCAGCGCGTGGAGCCGGAGATCGCCATCAAGGTCTCCCAGAAGTACGGCTACCGGGTGAACGTGGAGCACGCCCGCGACGCGGCGAACAAGAAGCCCGTCCTCAAGGCGATCGACGCGGACGACGAGATACCGCAGGACAAGCCCGAGCAGATGGTGCCGCGCGCGCCGGTCGTCACGTTCCTCGGCCATGTGGACCACGGCAAGACGACGCTGATGGACTACATCCGCCACACGAAGGTCGCGGCTGGCGAGGCCGGCGGCATCACCCAGGCGATCTCCGCGTACCAGGTGGACGTGCAGGGCCGCAAGATCACGTTCCTCGACACGCCCGGCCACGCGGCCTTCAACGCCATGCGCCAGCGCGGCGCCCAGCTCACGGACATCGCCGTGATAATAATCGCGGCGGACGACGGCATCATGCCCCAGACGAAGGAGGCGATAAAGTTCGCCCGCCAGGCCGGCGTGCAGATCATGGTGGCCATCACCAAGTGCGACAAGCCCACGGCCGACGTGATGCGCGTGAAGCAGATGCTCCAGAAGGAGGGGCTCACGCCCGAGGACTGGGGCGGCGACGTGGTGTGCTGCGAGGTCTCCGGCGTGACCGGGCAGGGCGTCGACTCGCTCCTTGAGATGATCCTCCTGCAGGCGGACATGCTCGAGCTCACGGCGAACCCGTCCCGCCGCGCGAACGGCTACGTGATCGAGGCGGAGCTCGAGCAGGGCTTCGGGCCTTCGGCGATGGTGCTCGTCTCCGGGGGCACGCTCAACGTGGGGGACGCGATCCTCGTAGGCGAGCACTTCGGCAAGGTGCGCTCGCTGATCGACGACCATGGGCGCAGGGTGAAGTCCGCCCCGCCGGCGACGCCGGTGAAGTGCACCGGCCTTTCGGGCGTGCCGGAGGCCGGGGCGGAGTTCCGCGTGATGCTTGACGAGAAGCGCGCCCGCACGCTTGCCGAGACCGCCGCGCAGAGGCGCAAGGAGGAGGAGCTCTCCCAGTCCAAGGCGGTGTCGCTCGACGACCTGTTCTCGAAGATGGGGGCGGACGGCAAGCGCGAGCTCTCCGTGGTGGTGAAGGCCGACACGCAGGGCTCGCTCGAGGCGATCGTCGGGGCGCTGCGCGAGATCAAGAGCGAGAAGGTCTCCCTCAAGATCATCGGCACCGGCACCGGCAGCGTCTCCATGACGGACGTGAAGTCCGCGGCGGCGGGCAAGGCGGTGATCGTCGGCTTCGACATCGGCAACGATTCCGGCGTGCAGGGCCAGGCGCGGCACGACGGCGTGAAGATCGCGTCCTTCCGCATCATCTACGAGCTCATCGACCACGTGAAGAAGTGCATGCTCGACCTTCTGCCCCCGGAGTACAAGGAGACGGTCAAGGGCCATGCCGCCATCAAGGCCGTGTACGACATCGGCAAGGTCGGGCGGATCGCCGGCTCGCAGATGCTCGACGGCGCGCTGCTCTCCACAGGGCGCTACCGCGTGATCCGCGGCGGCGAGACGATCTGGGACGGCAAGCTCCAGTCGCTCAAGCACTTCAAGGACGAGGTCAAGGAGGTCACCGGGCAGCAGGAGTGCGGCGTGCACTTCGCCGGCTTCGAGAAGTTCGCGGAAGGCGACACCATCGAGTGCTACGTGCTCGAGGAGCTTCCGCGCTCGCTTTAGTGGCGTGACGCCGTCCCGGGCCGGGGCGGCAGGGGGTTGCGAGGATGTCCGTAGACAGGATAGAGAGGGTCGATTCCCTGCTGAAGCGCGTCATCGGCGACGCGATGTTCCGCGTGATGCAGTCCGACGACGTCGGCGCGGGGCTCGTCACGGTCACCGGCGTGCAGTGCGCGCGGAACCTCCGGAACGCCACCGTGAGGGTGAGCGTGTTCGGCGAGCCCGAGGTGCAGAGGCGCGCCCTTCAGCACCTCGTCCACCATGCGCACGACTTCGAGCGGGTGATCAACCGCGAGGTCCGCATGAAGTTCACCCCCCAGCTCCGCTTCGAGCTGGACCATTCGATCGAGAAGGGCGACGCGGTGCTCGCCATCCTCGACAGGCTTCCGGGCGCAGGCGATGGCGAACATAGCTAACATCGCGATGCTCGCCGAGCTGGACGGGGCGATTCTCGTCGACAAGCCGGAGGGGATCTCCTCGCACGACCTGATGAGGGCCGTCAAGACCCACTTCAATCTCGTGAAGATCGGCCATGGCGGCACGCTCGACGTCACGGCGTGCGGCCTGTTCGTGCTTCTGCTCGGGGACGCCACGCGCCTCTCGAACGACGTCATGTGCTGCGACAGGGCCTACGACGCGAGGCTCGTGCTCGGACGCGAGACGGACACCGGCGACCGGGCGGGGAACGCCGTCTCCGAGCGCGGCTGCGGGGATCTGCCGCGCGAGGCCTTCGACGCCGCGCTCAGGGAGTTCCGGGGCGACGTGTTCCAGTCGCCGCCGGAGTTCTCGGCGGTCAGGATCGCCGGCAGGCAGGGCTATGAGATCGTGCGGACGGCGGAGGGCGACGACCTCCGGGCGAAGCTGGTCCACGTGTACCGCTACGACGTGCGCGAGTTCGCTCCGCCGGAGGTCTCGCTCTCGATGGTCGCCACCAAGGGCGTCTCCGTGAGGGCGCTCGCAAGGGACCTGGGCCGCGCCATCGGCTGCGGCGCCTTCGTCGAGGAATGCCGCCGCACCCGGTGCGGGCGCCATTCCGTTGCGGACGCGATTCCGTTCATGAAGCTGATGGACCTGCATCCGGCGGATCTGGCCGCGGCCGTGATCCCCAAGAACAGGATTCTCGCGTGAACCTCGCCATCGGATTCTTCGATGGCGTCCATCTGGGGCATCAGCGGATCCTCGAAGGCGCCGATGCCGCGTTCACGTTCGAGAACCACCCCGCCACGGTCCTCCGCCCCTCCAGCGTGCCGCCGCTTCTCATGGGGATGGACGAGCGCATGAGGCGCCTGAGGACTGTCGGAACGCGGAGCGGAGCGGAGCGCAGCGTGTTCGCCGTCCCGTTCACGCGCGAGTTCGCCTCCATGCCGCCGGATGCGTTCGCCGGGTACCTCAGGGGGCGGTTCCCGTCGCTGCGCCAGATCCGCTGCGGGGCGAACTGGCGGTTCGGACGCGGCGGCGAGGGGTCGCCGGACGGGCTGCGCGCGCGCGGCTTCGACGTGGTGGTGGCGGAATGCGCCGAATACGCCGGCGAGCGGATATCCTCCACGCGCATTCGCCGCGCCCTGTCCGAAGGCGCTCTCGATGACGCGAACGCGATGCTCGGCAGGCCGTTCGCGGCGGGCGGGCGCGTGGTCGGCGGCAAGGGGCTCGGGAGGGAGCTCGGGGCCGCGACGCTGAACGTGCAGGTCGCCGTTCCGCTGATGCCGGGCGTCTACGCCGTCCGCACGGACGCCGGCCCCGGGGTGGCGAACTACGGCGTCGCGCCCACGATGGGCGATCGGGCGTGGCCGTCCCCGACGCTCGAGGTGCATCTCTTCGACGGCGCCGCGCTTCGGGGCTCGGACGCCCCCGCCGCCCTGCGCGCGGAGTTCGTGTCCCTTCTGCGCCCCGAGCGCGAGTTCCCGTCCGTCGCCGCCCTGCGCCGCCAGATCGCCGAGGACGTCGCGGCGGCGAAGTCGCGCCTTGCGGCGGAGTGACGCCGATTCGCGGCCGGCACTTTCTGCTTGATAGCATTTGTGTCTTATACTATAATGCGGCGTATGTTTTCCAAGTTAAAAGGTCTTTTCTCTGCCGACATCGGCATTGATCTCGGCACGGCGAATTCGCTCGTCTACATGAAGGACAAGGGCATTGTCCTCCGCGAGCCCTCCGTCGTGGCGATAGAGGAAGGATCCAAGCATGTTCTTGCGGTGGGTTCCGAGGCGAAGCGGATGCTCGGGCGCACGCCGGCGAACATCGTCGCCATTCGCCCGATGAAGTCTGGCGTGATAGCGGATTTCGACATAACCCTGGCGATGCTCAAGTACTTCATCGAGAAGGTGTCGCCGAACCGGCTCAAGTCCAAGTACTTCAGGCCGCGGGTGGTGATCGCCGTCCCGAGCGGGATCACCGAGGTGGAGAAGAGGGCGATCGAGGAGGCCGGGCGCGCCGCGGGCGCCGGCGAGGTGTTTTTGGTAGAGGAGCCGATGGCCGCCGCTATCGGCGTTGGGCTTCCGGTCTCCGAGCCGGCGGGCTCGATGATCGTGGACATAGGCGGCGGCACCTGCGAAGTGGCGATCATCTCGCTCGCCGGAATCGTGCATTCGCGATCCGTGCGAGTCGCCGGGGACGCCATGGACGGGTGCATCAGGCGGCACATGCAGCGCGTTTACAACCTTCTGATAGGCGAACGCACGGCAGAGGACATTAAAGTGGAGATTGGCAGCGCATTTCCGGTCGGAGAAGAGAAGACCATGGAAGTGTGCGGCCGGGATATCGTGGCGGGGTTGCCTAAGACGATGACCATAACCTCCGAGGAAATACGGGATGCGCTTCAAGAGCCGGTGGCCGCGATCGTGGACGCCGTGCGTGTTACGCTCGGCAATTGCGAGCCCGAGCTTGCGGCCGACCTGGTCGACCGCGGCATAGTGCTTTCAGGCGGCAGTTCGCAGCTGCGCGGGCTCGACAAGCTCCTGTCGAAGGAGACGGGGCTTCCCGTGACGCTTGCCGACGACCCGCTTTCGGCCGTGGCCGAGGGCGCTGGCGCCGTGCTGAGCGAGCTCGATTTCCTCGCGAGGAACAAGCGGCATTGATCTGCGGGCGATCCTTCCGGACAGGAAGGGCTTGGAAAGTAGAACTGGCATAGTCGTAGGCTCGTGCGCTCTCGCCTGCGCCGCCGTGGGGCTTTGGCTCGTCGGCGGCTTCGCGGTCGCGTCCGAGGCCGTCTATCCTGTGGAGAAGACCGCCACCTGGCTTCAGCGCAACGTGACGTGCCGGCTTCGCGCCCTGTGGCGGCGGCAGGGCTACGCTTCCGAGAACGCCCGGCTCCGCCGCGAGAACGACATACTTCGCATGGCGCTCCAGGACGCGGAGAGGGCGGCGGCGGCCGCAAGGCGTCCCTCCATGGGCGGCGGGTGGATCTGCGCGGAGATCCTCTCGAAGGGCGGAGTCGCCGGCTCGAAGAACTTCCTGCGCATTGGCAAGGGGTCGTCGCACGGGGTGCGCCAGGGGGCGGCGGTCGCCGTGCCTGACGGCCTCGTTGGCGTTGTCTCGGAGGTGTCGATGCACACCTGCACCGTCCGCCTGATATCCGATCCGGCGGTGAAGGTCTCCTGCGAGGTCGAGACCGGCATGCCCGAGCTCGGGGCGACATACGGCATCGTCTCCGGCGCGGGGACTGCCACTGCGGCGGGGACGGACGTCGCGGTCCTGTACGTCGTGAACCCGCTCAAGGTCGGCCGCATCAGGAACGGGCTCGCCCTGCCGCCCAGGGCGCGCGTCGTGACGTCCGGCCTCGGCGGCGTGTTCCCCAAGGGGCTGCTGGTCGGCTATCTGGTCTCCGGGGTGCGCAAGGACAGCACGAAGCTGGAGCAGGAGGGCGACGTCGAGCCGGCCGTCGACATCCCTTCGCTCGAGGAGGTTTTCATCCGCGATGAGGACTGACCTGGTGAGAGTGTGCGCCGCGGCGCTTGGAATCGTCCTCTTCGCGTCTGCGCAGGACATGTGCCCCGCCGTGCTCGGGGCGAAGGCGCCGTTCCTGCTGTCCTTCGGATGCGTCGCGGGCATCCCCGCGGCGTTCGCGGCCGGTCTCGTGGCGGACTCGCTCGACTGCCTTCCGTTCGGCTGCTCGGCGGTGTTCTTCCTGGCGGCGGCGATTCTCGCGAGGGTGTTCCGCAGGGCGGCGCTTCCGCTCACGTTCCTTTCGGCGGGCGCGTTCCAGCTCTGGCTGTCGGTTTGGACTGACGTCGCGCCGTCCGTGTCTGGCGTATGCGGCGCGCTGCTCTCCGCAGTGGCGGTCGTTCCGGCGATGGCGGCGCTTGTCGGGCTTGCCAGGCGCCGCATCGGGATCGGCGGGGTCTCGCCCGAGGGGAGGGGGCGCGCGCGATGAGGGTCTCCTCCTGGTCCATATCGGCCCTGGCGGCGCTGTTCGCGGTCGCGCTGCTCACGCTGCTCGCGAGCCTGTACAGCGTTCAGGTGGTGGACGCCGCGAAGTTCAGGGAGGACCTCACGCAGCAGGCCACGCGGCGGATGCGCAGGCCCGGCATCCGCGGGCGCATCCTCGACTCGCGCGGCGGGGTGATGGCGGAGTCCCGCGCTCGGCGCGACCTGGTGTGCGACCTCTCCGCGTTTCTCGGCAAGGGCGGCGGCACCGCCGGGACGATCGCGGAGGCGGACAGGGCGATCTCGGGCATCGCCGCCGCGCTCGGCTTCGACCGTCCGCAGTCCGTCACGGTCGAGCGCATCGCGCGCCACGTGCGCACCCGGAGCGCGGTGCCGCTCTGCGTGTGGCGGGACATCGACGATCGGGCGCTCGCGCGGTTCGAGGAGCGGGCCGCGGAGTTCCCCGGCTTCTCCGTGGAGTCCCACGCGGAGCGCGTCTACCCTAGGGGCCGGTTCGCCGCGCACCTGGTCGGCTATACCGGGCGCGACCGCTCCGCCGACGACGAGGATGGCGCGAGGACTCTCGCCTACGAGCTCGAGATGAAGGGGCGGAGCGGGCTCGAGGCGTTCTACGACGACTACCTCGCGGGCATAGCGGGGTCCGTGCGGATCCCGGTGGACGCGAGGGGCTTCAAGCCGAGGGAGGCGGCGCGGGACAGCATCGCGCTTGGCGAGACGGAGGAGCGCGTCGCGCAGGACGGCCTCGACCTCGAGCTCACGATCGACCCGGTCCTGCAGGCCGAGGCGGAGCGGCAGCTGGAGGGGCTGTGCGGCGCGTTCGTGGCGATCGACCCGAGGGACGGGGCCGTGCTCGCCATGGCGTCCGCCCCGTCCTTCGACCCGAACGAATTCGTGCCGTTCATCTCCGCGAAGCGCTACGCCGAGCTCTCCGGCGACGAGCGCCGTCCGCTCCTGAACCGCGCGACCGCCGGGCTGTACGCCCCGGGGTCGACGTTCAAGCCGGTCACCGCGCTGGCGGCCCTGCGCTCCGGGATAAGCCCGGAGACGGAGTACGAGTGCACCGGGGTCTACCGTCTCGGCACGATGCGCCTCCACTGCTGGAGCAGGTGGGGGCAGGGCATGGTGGACATGGGCGGCGCCATCGAGCAGTCGTGCAACCCGTACTTCGCGCGCCTCGGCTACCTGATCGGCACGAACACCCTCTTCCGCATGGCCAGGGAGTTCGGGTTCGAGGCGAAGACCGGCATCGACTATGCGCCGGAATTCGCCGGGTCGCTCGCGACTCCGCCGTTCTACCCCGGGCTCGCGAGCCAGTCGGCGATCGGACAGGGCCGGCTCCAGGTCACGCCGCTGCAGATGGCGGTGGAGTGCGCCGCGCTCGCGAACGGCGGCAGCGTGTTCGCGCCGTATCTGAAGAGGCGCGCGGACCGCTCCGTCCCCGTCGCCCCGGTGCGCCGGATCTCCTGCTCGCCCGAGCAGATCGAGGTCGTCCGCGCCGGGATGCGCGCGGTCGTCGAGGGGGAGAAGGGCACGGGCAAGGCGCTGGGCGGGCTCGCCGTGCCGTGCGCCGGGAAGACCGGCACGGCCCAGGTCGGCGGCGGGGTCAAGAACGCGTGGATCATAGCGTTCGCCCCGTACGACGCTCCGACGGTCGCGGTCGCGATGGTCGTGGAGCGCGGGGAGTCCGGCGGCAAGACGGTCGCGCCGCGCGTGCGCGCGGCGCTTGCGGCCGTGTTCGGGGAGGCGGCGAAATGACGGCGTGGCAGGAGGCGTCTCGATGCTGAAGAGGCTCTTGAGGTTCAACTGGGTCATGTTCCTCTCGATGGTCGCGCTCGCCGCCGTCGGGGTGGTGTTCATACGCTCCGCCGGCGCCGCCCGCACCGTCGAGGCGCTGCAGGGCGCCTGGAGGGTGCACGCAGCGACCGCGCTGGCCGGCCTCGTCCTGTACTTCGCGCTGTCGCTCGTGGACTACCGCAAGATACTCGACCTCTGCGCCACTCCGGGCTTCCTGGCGGCGCTGGCGCTGCTCGTGGCGGTGCTTGCCTTCGGGGACAGCGTGTATGGCGGGAAGCGCTGGCTCTGGTTCTTCCAGCCGAGCGAGGTCGCGAAGCCCGCGGTGATCCTGATGATCGCGAACGTCTTCGGGCGGGAGCGCGCGCCGTCCGGGCTGAAGGGGCTTGCCGTCGGAGTCGGGCTGATCGCCGTGCCCGCTCTGCTGATCCTGGCGGAGCCGGACCTCGGCACCGCGCTCGCGCTCGTTCCGGCGGCGCTCGCGATGCTCCTCTGCGCGAGGGTCTGCCTGAAGGCGCTCCTGCCGCTTCTCGGCGCCGGGCTCCTCGCCGCCGGGCTCGTCCTCGCGGCGGTGCACGTGGCGGAGACCACGGAGAGCCTTGAGACGAGGGACAGGATCTACGCGTCCCTTCCGCTGAAGGACCACCAGGTGCGCCGCCTGAAGACGTTCGTCAACCCGGAGGCGGACCCGTACGGCGGCGGGTGGAACCTGAAGCAGGCGAAGATATCGATAGGCTCCGGCTCGATCTCCGGCAAGGGCATCGGCAAGGGCGAGCAGAAGTTCCTCGGATACCTGCCGCCCAGCGTCTCGATGAACGACTTCATATTCAGCGTGCTGGCGGAGGAGTCCGGGTTCGTGGGCTCGTCCACCGTGATCGCGCTCTTCCTCGCGCTGCTGCTGTCCGGGATGTGGACAGCGCTCCGCTCCTCCGACGACCGGGGGCGGCTCGTGGTCGTCGGGGTGATGACGCTCATTTTCGTTCACGTGTACATAAACATCGCGATGTCCATCGGGCTGGTGCCGATCACGGGACTGCCCCTGCCGTTCGTCAGCGCAGGGAAGACGTTCCTCGTCGTGCTCCTGGCCTCGCTTGGCATCGTACAATCCGTATCCCTTCACAGGGAGGAAGAAAGGTCCTGACAGAGTCATGCTGGAGAAAATCATAAACTGGTTCCGCAAGCCCAAGTTCAAGCGGGAGATAATCGTAAACGTCGAGAAGCTCGAGACGCGAGTCGCCGTGATGGAGAACGGCCGGCTTGAGGAGTACATGGTCGAGCACCCCGAGGAGGAGCGGCTCGTGGGGTCGGTGTTCAAGGGCAGGATACAGAACCTCGAGCACGATCTCCAGGCGGCGTTCGTGGACATAGGCCTCCAGAAGAACGCGTTCCTGCACTACTGGGACATGTCGCCGGACGTCGACGCGTTCCTCGACGACGACGACGAGGCGCAGAAGGGCTCGAGGAAGGACTCCCGGCCCGGCAAGCGCGGGGGCGGGAAGGGCGGCCGGTCGCAGAAGCTCTCCAACGAGGAGATCGAGAAGCGCTTCCCGAAGGGGTCCGAGATAATCGTCCAGGTCACGAAGGGCCCGATCTCCACGAAGGGCCCCCGCGTCACCGCGAACCTCTCGATCCCGGGCCGCTATCTCGTGATGATGCCAGGGGAGAGCCTTCGCGGCGTGTCGAGGAAGATCGGCGACGCCGCCGAGCGCGCGAGGCTCAAGAAGATCCTCGACCGGCTGCTCCTGCCGGACGACGTGGGCGTGATCGTGCGCACCGCCGGCGCGGGGGCGAGCCCCAAGGCGTTCGCGCGCGACCTGCGCAACCTGCTGGAGTCCTGGACCGAGCTCAAGGGGAACGTGCGCAGCCTGCGCACCCCCTGCTGCGTGTACCAGGAGCCCGACCTCGTAGAGCGCGTGGTGCGCGACTGGCTCACCGAGGACATCGACTCCGTGATCATCGACGACGAGAAGTCGTACGAGCAGATGAAGTCCCTCACCGCCAAGATATCGCGCCGCGCGCAGAAGAAGCTGAAGCGCTACGAGGGCGTGAAGAACATCTTCGACCACTACGGCGTCGCCCGCCAGCTGGACGAGGCGTTCCGCCGCCAGGTCCCGCTCAAGAGCGGCGGGTATCTCGTGATCGACGAGACGGAGGCGCTCATCGCCGTGGACGTCAACACGGGCCACCACAAGAGCAAGGAGGGCAAGGGCTCGCAGGAGGACGCGATCCTCGAGGTCAACCTCGAGGCGGTGGAGGAGGTCGCGCGCCAGCTCCGCCTCCGGAACATCGGCGGCCTCGTGGTGCTCGACCTCATCGACATGAAGAGCCGCAAGCACCAGAAGCAGGTGGAGAAGGCGTTCAAGGCGGCGCTCAAGCGCGACCGGGCGAGGACGAACGTGCTGTCGATATCGGAGCTCGGGCTGCTCGAGATGTCGCGCCAGCGCCAGGAGGAGTCCCTCCTCTCGATGCTCACGTCCAAGTGCCCGGCGTGCGGCGGGCACGGCCTCGTGAAGTCCCCCCTCGCCATATCCATCGAGCTGCAGCGCCAGCTGACCACGCTCCTCAAGCGCGCCGACGCCGAGAAGCGTCCCTTCGTGCCGAAGATCCTGGTCGCCCCGGCGGTGCTCCAGCGCCTTCGCACGGAGGACTCCAGGATCCTCGCCGAGCTGCAGGCGGCCTTCAACACGAAGCTCACGTTCGTGTCGGAGCTGCACAGGCACCCGGAGTCGTTCTCGATCCTCGACGCAGAGTCGGGCAATGTCCTCTACGCCTCCAAGGGGAACCGAAATGCATAGGCACACCATCTGGGCGGCGGCCGCGGCCGCCGCCGCCGCGCTGCCGCTTCGCGCGCAGTTCCTCGAAGACCTCCCCGCGGAGGAGCCGGCCGGAAAGTTCGGCGAGCTCAGGTTCTCCGGCGGGACGTTCGCGGCAAGCCGCAAGACCGGGGCGATGAAGGCGACGGGCGACATAAAGGCCGAGTCGGGCGTGTACAGGTTCTTCACGAAGGAGCTCACGAGGAGCGCGGACGGCACGTACGAGTTCGGCGAGGGCGCGATGTTCACCACGTGCACGAACGGGCTCGACGACCTCCACTGGAAGCTATCCGGGACCTTCACGTACGAGACCGACAGGGCCATCATCGCGAGGGACACGTGGCTGTACTTCGAGGATGTGCCGGTGTTCTGGCTCCCGTGGATGTACTACCCGCTGAACACGAACTACGGCCTCCGCTTTCTGCCGGGCTACACGCACAGGTGGGGCTGCTACTTCCTCTCCGGCTATGTCTACGACATCAACAACGAGACCGGCTCCAGCGCCCTCGGCCTCGGCGGCAGCTCGTACCTCAACTGGCGCCAGAAGAACGGCGTCGAGGTCGGGCAGACGGTCCGCTGGCGCACGGGCGACTACGGCAAGGGCAAGATCAAGGCGTTCTACGCCTGGGACAACGACTACGACCGCTACGACCGCCACTGGACCGACTCCAGCCACTACAACTACGCGAACTGGGGCAGCGAGGTCGACCGCGAGCGCTACCGGGTGCTCCTCGAGCACCGCTCCGACTTCACGGAGAGGGACGCCCTCAACGTCAAGGCGCAGTATCTCTCGGACTCCCACTACCTGCGCGACTTCGCGAGGATGGAGCACCGCCACGAGACGATCCCGTCCAACGAGGCCTGGTACGAGCATCGCGAGAGCCTCTGGGCGGCGGGGGCCTCGGTGTCCGGCCCGGTCAACGACTTCTTCGCCGGCGTGGCGCGCCTCCCCGAGGCGTGGCTCTCCGTGGAGCCGCAGCCGCTCTTCGGCCTCCCGGTCAACTACGAGTCGCAGACCCGGGCGGGCTACCTGAACCGGCAGTACGCCAAGTACGGATCGAGCGACCCGATGTTCAGGTACGCCCCCTACATCGGGCTTGACGGCCGCGGCGCCGACTACCAGGCGTTCCGGGCGGATTCGAGCCACAGGGTGACGCTGCCGTTCATGGTCTGGGACGTCCTCTCCGTCGTCCCGCGCGCCGGCTACCGCGCCACCTGGTGGAGCGACTCCGGCGATCCGCGCAGCGGCGGCCTCAGCGCCTCCGGCGACGCGATGTACCGCGGAATCGCCGAGGTGGGCGTCACCGCGTCTGCGCGGGCGCAGGCCTGGCTGAACGACGAGTGGCTGCATGTCTTCGAGCCGTACGTCGACTACTCGTTCCAGGACGTCCACTACGGCGCCGGGAAGGGCAATCGCGGATACGTCTTCGACAGCTACGACGGCTCGGTGGACTGGCTCGACCAGTTCGGCTTCGAGGGGCGCGGCCTCCCGTACAGCTGGCACGGCGTGAGGCCCGGCATCCGCAACTATCTCCGCCGGGCGGACGAGAACGGCAACACCCGCTCCGTGCTTGAGACGGACGTCTACGCGGCGGTGCCGTTCCAGGACGAGGCCTACGTGAAGGGCGGCACATACGCCGGCTATCCGCGCAATCAGGAGGACGGCTTCTACAACCGCCGCGAGTGCGTCGTGCCCGGCATGGTCCTGAGATTCAGGCCTTCCAACAGGTTCTCCATCTCCTCGCGCACCGAGTACGACGTCGATGGCGAGAAGGTCGCCTATGCGGACTGGAACGTGGAGCACCGCCTCACCCGGGACTTCTCGTGGACTCTCGGGTACATCGGGCGCGACCACCGCATCTGGGAGTACCTCCCGTCCGAGTACGACAGGTGGAACTACCAGTATTCCAACGTGGTCCGGGCCAGCTTCGAGCACAAGGTCTGCGACTGGTTCGCGTGGTCTCCGTTCGTCAGATGGGACGCGAGGCGCAACGAGGTTGACGAGACGGGCGTGTGGTTCGACTTCCTCACCGACTGCCTGGGCTTCCGCTTCTCCTTCGACTACGAGAACAGCATTCGCCGCGTGGACGGCTCGAAGCGCGACTCCGACTTCGAGTTCGGCTTCGCGATATACCTGCGGGCGCTCGGCGCCGGCTCGATGCTCGACTTCGCGAGGTTCTAGCCCTTGCAGCGGGCTGGACTTGCTCCCCAGGTGTAGCCGTGCCCCTCATGCGGGCTGCTCAGGTTCGCTCCGCGAACTTGAGCAGCCCATCACTATGCCGTCGTCTGGGCCGATGATTTGATTCAGCAGATATGGTACAATGTTGGCGTAGTCTGGAATGGTATCTGACGATGGCGAACACAAGAATCTATGCGCATAGTCTCGAAGGCCTGCCGACCGAGCGTTGGCAGACGCTCGGGACGCACCTTGCCGCCGTCGCCGAACGCGCCGCCGCGTTCGCCCAGCCGTTCGGCTCGGGCGAGTGGGCGCGGCTTCTGGGCGAGATCCACGATCTTGGCAAGGCGAGGGCGTCATTCCAGTCCTACCTCAAGCATGCCAACGGACTGAGCGACCCCGACTATGATGCTTCCGATCATTCGCACTCCGGCGCGGGCGCATGCTGGGCGACCGCGAAGTTCGGCAAGGTCGGGCGCATCCTCGCCTACTGCGTTTCCGGACACCACGCGAGACTTCCTGACTGGATCGGCGGCGAAACGCCGAACGGTGCGCTCGCGACGCGACTTGAAGAGGAGAAGCCCGTCCTCGACGAGCCGTCCGTCAAAGGTTGGCTCGCCGCGCACGCACCGCAGGGCGCGTTGCCGCGTGCTCCGTTCGTTCCCGGCGAGAACGGCTTCGCGTTCTGGATTCGCATGCTCTACTCGTGCCTCGTCGATGCCGACTTCCTCGACACCGAGGCGTTCATGGACGCGAATCGCGCGGCAGACCGAAACGTCTATCCCGCACTCGCCGAGCTTGCGAAGACGTTCTTCGCGAAGCTCGACGCGAAGCAGGGCGCAGCGGACAAGACGGGCGTCAACGCAATTCGCGCCGAGATTCGCGCGGCGTGCGAGGCGGCGTCCGAAGACGCGCCCGGGCTCTTCTCGCTGACCGTCCCGACGGGCGGCGGCAAGACGCTCTCGGCGATGGCGTTCGCATTTCGCCATGCGCTGAAGTTCGACAAGAAGCGCATCATCTACGTCATTCCCTACACGTCGATCATCGAGCAGACGGCGAACACGCTGCGCGAGTTTCTCGGCGCGGACAACGTTCTCGAACATCATTCCAACTTCGATCCCGACAAGGAGACGCAGCAGTCGCGTCTCGCGTCCGAGAACTGGGATGCGCCCGTCATCGTGACGACGACGGTGCAGTTCTTCGAGTCGCTTTACGCCTGCAAGTCGAGCCGCTGCCGCAAACTTCACAACATCGCCGACAGCGTCGTCATCCTCGACGAGGTCCAGCTTCTGCCGACGAAATTGCTGAAGCCGTGCGTCGCGGCGATTGGCGAGCTCGCGGCGCATTACGGAACGACGCCGGGGCTCGCGGGCGTTCGCGAGATCGTCCCCGCGCACCTCGACCTCTACGCGCGTCTGAAGCGGACGCAGATCGAGTTCCCGAGCGATCGCACGACGCGGCGGACGTGGGAAGACGTCGCGGCGGAACTGTCCGCGCACGAGCAGGTCCTTTGCGTCGTGAACACGCGCAAGGACTGCCGCGACCTGTTCGCGCTGATGCCGGAAGGCACGATTCACCTCTCGGCGACGATGTGCGGTGCGCATCGCACGAAGGTGATTGCGGAGATCAAGGCGAAGCTGAAGGCGCACGAGGCGATTCGCGTCGTCAGCACGCAGCTCGTCGAGGCGGGCGTGGACATCGACTTCCCAATCGTCTACCGCGCGTTCACGGGGCTGGCGTCCATCGCGCAGTCGGCGGGACGCTGCAACCGCGAGGGTAAGCTCGGCGAACTTGGCCGCGTCGTCGTCTTCGTGCCGCCGAAGGAGAGTCCGCGCGGCGAGTTGCGCTACGGCGAATA
>CAVERN010000005.1:0-27333 GCA_963618095.1 bacterium
ATGGCCGAAGGTTGCGTTCTCGTGACGAACAACATCAATCATTTCTCGCGAATCGACGGATTGCAGATCGAGAATTGGAACGGCTGACTACGCGGCGGGGACGGACCCGACGAAGGCGCTCTCGAAGTTCACGGCGAAGATCGAGATGAAGGACGGCGCGCCAGTCGAGATGCCGTAAGAACAAGGGCGCACAAGCCCTTGTTGAGGCGACGCAATACCATGATGAGGTATGAACGAGATCGCCAGATCGATGAGCATTCGTGCGCGGGCGAACAACGCTGCAAAGGGAATGGGAGTCGCGCCGCCGGCGGCTCTTTAGGCGTTTTCTTCGGCGGGCAAGTGTCAAACTCGGGGCGAGTTCTCGCACTACATTCCATGACACGGGTGATATGGTACAATATGTGCAAATGAACAGAAAGCCGCAAACGCCGAAGGGCATTCGGCATCTCTTTTTCGCGACGACGAATTCGCTGCGCGGCATCCGTGACGCTTTCCGCACGGCGGCGGCGTTCCGTCAAGAGTGTGCGCTGCTCGCCGTGCACTACGTCGCGCTCTGCCTCGTGCCGATGCGCTTCGAACTTCGCCTCGTGCTTGCGATCATGGGCCCTCTGCTTCTCGCGGCGGAGCTCGTCAACTCGGCCATCGAGGCTGTCGTGGACATGGTCTCGCCAGAGTGGAACCTCCGGGCGCGCTACGCGAAGGACTTCTGCAGCGCGGCGGTCTTCATGATTCTCGCGCTGATCGTCGCGCTGTGGATCGCCGCAGCCTTCTGAAAGGAATTGACCATCTGAAGGTCGCTTGTTTGGCATGCGCGGAGGACGGCGGAAATGAAAGCAGTTCATACGAAACTCGTTCTTGTCGGCGACGGCGCGGCGCGGGCGGCGCTGGAGGCGCGCGCCGGGACGGGCGTCGAGTTCGTGGGGAAGATGTCCAAGGATGATGCCTTGCGCCGCATGGGCGCGGCGAAGGGCGTCGTTTCGCCCAGCCGCTGCTGGGAGACGTTTGGCCTCGCGAGCGTCGAGGCGCAGTCCGTCGGCACGCCGAGCCTCGTGAGCGACCTCGGCGGACTTCCCGATACGGTGGCCGAAGCGGAGACGGGGTTCGTCTTCCGGAGCGGAGACGCCGAGGCGCTGGCGGCGGCGATCCGCAAGGTCGTGTCGCTGGACGATTCCGCGTTCGACGAGATGGCCGCGGCGGCCAGGGCGCGGGTCGCGGCGAACTATTCGGAAGCGCCCAACTACGCCCAGCTTCAGAAGATCTACGGCAACGCCCGGCGCGTGCTGCTCGTCCACAACTTCTATGGCTCGTCCGCGCCGAGCGGAGAGAACCAGGTCTTCGAGTCCGAAAGGGCGATGCTGGAGCGACACGGCGTCTGCGTCGAGACCTACATGCGGCAGTCGGACGAGATTCGCCATCCTCCGACGGCCGGGTTTCTCAGGCGGGTCTGCGGACTCCTGAAAGGCGCCTGCAGCACGGTGGGGAATCCGTTTGCCGCCCATGCGCTGGCCAAGAAGATCAAGGCGTTCCGTCCGGACGTCGTTCACTTCCACAACACCTTCCCGCTGATCAGTCCGCTCGCGATTCGCGCGGCGCATCGGTCGGGCTGCAGGGTGGTGATGACGCTTCACAACTATCGGCTTGTCTGCGCGGCGGGCATTCCGATGCGCGGCGGCAAGGTCTGCGCGGCGTGCTTTGGAGGGGCGGCGGTTGCAGGGCCGTCGTGCGGGCGGCCGGGGACGTCCGCCCCTACCGTTCTGCCGGCGCTCCGGAACAGGTGCTATCGCGGCAGCCTTGCGGCGACGATTCCGCTTGCGCTGAACATCTGGCTCTATCGGCGGCGCTGGGCGAAGTGGGTGGACCGGTTCATCGCGCTGAGCGAGTTCCAGAAGGGGCGAATGGTCGCCTGTGGCTTTCCGCAAGAGAAGGTCGTCGTCAAGCCGAACTTCACGAACGTCGAGGATTGCCCGATCGTTCCTGCGTCCGAACGAAGGGACGAGGTCCTGTACGTCGGGCGGCTCTCGGAGGAGAAGGGCGTGTTCACGCTGCTGGAGGCGTGGAATAAGGTCGCAAATAACGTGGGGGGGGGGCAATAATGTGCAGTTTGCCGGGCTCCGCCCGGGCGAGGTCGTGCGCGAAATGATGCGGTCGGCGAAGTGCGTGGTGCTGCCGAGCGAGTGCTGGGAAGGCATGCCCATGACTGTCCTGGAGAGTCTTGCCGCCGGCACGCCTGTCATCGTCAGCGACCTGGGGGCCTTGCCAGAGCTTGTGAAGGGCGGTGCGTGACCAGTTGTGCCGCCTTTAGGCGGGCTAATGGGGAAGGTGCGCCGATTCAGTTGAGGTTTTGCAATTACTTCGGAGGGTTGTGGTACAATACGCGCATCTTGTGCAAGCAGTGCTTGCAGAAAGCGAAAGCGAGGATTTGATGAAGACAATGACGATACGCAACATACCTGACGAAGTCACGGGAGGCGTCCGCCGGTCGGCCGAACGGCATCGGACGAGTCTCAACGCCGCCGTGATCGCCTTGCTGTCGGAAAGTTTGGGTCTGACGCATTCGCGCAAGAAGCGCGACCTTTCCGCGTTCTGCGGCGGCTGGACGCCGAAGGAGGCTGCGTCGTTTGAATCAGCGACAAAACGCGTCATTGACCGCGAGGCCTGGAAATGAAGATCTGCCTCGACACGAACGCCTACAGCGACCTGCGTCGCGGCGATGCGCGCATTCGCGAGATCCTTGAACGTGCGGATGAGATTCTCGTGCCGGCGATCGTCGTCGGCGAACTGAAGCTCGGCTTCCTTCGTGGCGCGAAGTGTTCGGAGAACGAGCGGATGCTCGACGACTTTCTGGCGATGGAAGGCGTCACGGTTCAGCCTGTCACGTTCGAGATCGCGGAGAGGTATGCGTATGTCAAGGCCGCGCTCTGGGCGGCTGGGCATCCGATACCCGAGAACGACGTCTGGATTGCGGCGACGGCTCTTGAGACAGGTGCGCGGCTGCTCTCGCGCGACGCGCACTTCGACCACATCGGCGGACTCATCAAGGTGGGCGGCCTTTAAACTTGCGGCGACATGATCTCGAAGATCTCGACACGATACTTTGCGATTGCGGACTGTTCGTGCGGCGAACTGCTCGAGCAGATGGAGGCCTGGCGGCGCGAGGGAACGCGGCGGACGGTCTGCTTCTGCGACGGCAACGGCCTGCCGCGCGCGTGGCGCGGCGACGTCGCGCTGCGGCAGGCGTATGCGCATGCGGACGCCGTCTGTCCCGACGGCATCGCGACGGCGGCGCTCGCACGGATCTACGGTGGCCGCGTCTCGCGCCTGACGGGCCCGCAGCTCTTCGTCGCCGCGCTGGAATACGGCGTCTCGCGTGGCTGGCGGCACTTCTTCTATGGCACGGACGCCGCGACGCTCGCGGCGCTGAAGGCGAACGTCGAGGCGAAGTTCCCGGGCGTGAAGATCGTCGGCACGTATGCGCCGGCGTTCGCGGACGACCCCGCGCTGCCGCCGGCGGACGCCGCGCCGTGCGACTTCTTCTGGGTCGCGCTGGGGTGTCCGAAGCAGGAGAAGTGGAGCGAGCGCCATCGCAATGACGTGAACGCGACGGTCGTCCTCTCCGTCGGCGCGGCGTTCGACTTCATCGCCGGGCGGGCGACCGAGGCGCCGCGCGGGATTCAGGCGCTCGGACTCAACTGGCTCTGGCGGCTTCTCACCGGCGGGCGGCGCGTGTTCGCGCGGAACGTGCGCTGCGTCGCCGCGTCCGCCGGACTGCTCCTGCGCGAGCTGGCGTCGAGGCTCGTTCGCGAGATGAAGGAGAGGCCATGATCGTGATCCATAGGATAGTGGGCGCCCTGTCCGACCCGACGTTTGCCAGTCTTTCTGCGCTGGCGGTCGGGCTGCTCTTCGTCCGCAGGAGATGGGGGCGGATGATTCTCGTCCTTGACCTTGCCTTGACGTGGATCTGCGCGATGCCGGTGACGTCGGAACTGCTGGCAAGGTGGATAGAGGCGGACTACTACCCTGTCGTGGACGTGCGGGAGCTGCCCCAGGCCGATGCGATCGTCCTGCTGGGGGGCGGCATCGGGGCGCCTCCCGAAGGCAGCGGCTGGCCGTATCCCGACCTCAAGGAGGCGGCGGACCGCGTCTGGCACGCGGCCCGGATCTACAAGGCCGGCAAGGCGCCTAAGATCTACTGCACGAGTCCTGACGTGAGCCGGTCGACGCCTCCGTTCCTGGAGGATCTCGGCGTGCCTGCGGCGGCGATCGTGCCCTTTGACGGCCCGCGTAACACGGAGGAGGAGGCGAGACTCTGCGGCGAGGCGATTGAGGGGCGGGCCGGCGCAAAGAAGCGGCGCGTGCTGCTTGTCACGTCCGCCGCGCACATGAAGCGGGCGCTGCGCATCTTCGGGAGGTTCGCGCCCGACCTCGAGGTCGTTCCGGCCGCCATCGACTTCGGGTACGTCGAAGACCCGGCTCGGGAGTTCACGATTCGCCGCTATCTGCCGAGTGTCGCGGCGCTCGGCCGCTTCAGCTCGCTTCTGCACGAGCTGCTGGGTCTCGCGAGGTATTCGCTTTAGTCCGATGGACGCTGCGACGGAGAATTATCGTGCGTGAAGTCAACGGCATGGCGGTGGTCGATTCCCTCCTTCGGGCGGAGGGGATCGTGGGCCCGGACGAGGTGTGGGTGCACGGCATGTGGACGCCTGACAAGTGGGCGCGCTGCCTGAAGGCCGTGCTGTGCGGACGCAGGCTCGTTCGGATGACGCATGGAAGCCTGAGCCCCGTCTATCTTGGGCGGCAGGGCGTCTGGAAGAAGCGTCTGGCAAAGCCGATCGAGCGTCTTCTCTTCGCGCTGTGCGACAGGGTCGTCGTCACCGGCCCCTGGGAGGCGGAGTGGAATCGCGCCTGGGGTCTGAGGGGTCCGTTCGAGACCATCGACATGAAGCAGTTCTTCGACTTGAGTCGGCCGGTGCGGTGGCCAGACTTGTCGGACGGACGGGCGCTGCGCGTTCTCTATCTCGGGCGGAGGCATCCGCTCAAGGGCGTCGCCGAACTGGAGGCGGCGGTCGAGGCGCTGAACGGCGAGCCATCGCCCGCGGCAGGACGCGGGAGTCGTGGCGTGGAGCTTCGCATCGTGTCGAACGCCTTCGACGCGGAGAGGGAGGCGGCGTTCGACTGGTGCGATGTCCTCTGCCTTCCCACGCTCTCCGAGAACTTCGGGCTTGTCGTGGCGGAGGCGCTGGAGCGCGGCCGGCCGGCGATCGTCACGGACGGTGCGCCGGCGTGGGAGGACGAGCCTTGCGAGGACGCCGCCGGCCGGACGAGGCTCGTCTACGTGAGGGGCTACCGCGACGGCACGGACGCCCGGCGCGTGGCGCTGCTCAAGGACGCGCTCGGCCGCCTTCTCGCCGCGTCAACCCTAACACCCTAATCTCCAGGCGTAGCCGTACCCCTAATGCGGGTTAGTCTTGGTCGAGGCGAGGAACGAGCCGCGAGCAAGACCCATTACCATGAAGCGCAGCCGGGAGGTGGTGTCCGGCGGAAAAATGTGATATAATTCGCGAAACTTTTGACACGGAGAATAGGTGACTGGAGAATAGATGACGATCTGCAAGACATGGCTGAGGGACCACGCCGCCAAGATACGCAAGGCGGACTGGATCGACCCCGCGCTGTACCGCAAGTACAACGTCAAGAGGGGCCTGCGCAACGAGGACGGCACGGGCGTGCTCGTGGGGCTGACGACGATCGGCAACGTGCACGGCTACGTGGTGAGCGAGGGCGAGAAGCAGGCCGTGCCAGGCGAGCTGTACTATCGCGGGATCAACGTGAGGGACATCGTCGCGGCGGACAGGCGCGAGCACCGCTTCGGCTACGAGGAGACCGCGTACCTCCTGCTCTTCGGCGAGCTGCCCACGACGAGGCAGCTCATAGAGTGGAAGAACATGCTCGGCAGGTACCGCAGGCTCTCGGACGGGTTCAAGGAGAACGCGATCATGCGCAACCCGTCGAAGGACATCATGAACGCGATGGCGCGGGCGGTCCTCTTCGCGTACGCTTTCGACCAGGACGAGAACCCCGACGACCTCTCGATAGAGAAGTGCCTGGAGCAGTCCATGGACCTCATCGGCTCCCTGCCCACGATCGCCGCGTACGCCTTCCAGGCCAAGGAGCACTACCACAAGGGCACGTCCCTGCTCATCCGCAACCCGGACGAGCGCAAGTCCACCGCCGAGAACATCCTCTCCCTGATCCGGGAGGACGGCAGGTACACGCGCCTGGAGGCGGAGATCCTCGACCTTGCGCTCATCCTGCACGCCGAGCACGGCGGCGGCAACAACTCGTCCTTCACCACGCACGTGGTGACGAGCTCCTTCACCGACATATACTCGTCCATCGCGGCCTCCCTGCTCGCGCTCAAGGGCGCCCGCCACGGCGGCGCGAACCTGCGCGTGATGCGGCAGATGGAGGAGATAACGGCGAACGTGAAGGACTGGACGAACCCGAAGAGCGTGGCCGCCTACCTCGAGAAGATCGCCGACAGGAAGGCCGGCGACCGCACCGGCCTCATATACGGCCTCGGGCACGCCGTATACACCATATCCGACCCGCGCGCCCAGATGCTGAAGAAGAAGGCGGAGCTTCTCGCCAGGGAGAAGAAGTGCGTGGACAGGATGCGCCTCTTCGAGTGCGTGGAGGAGCTCGGCCCGGCGATCGTGAAGGCGAGGCATCCGAGGGCCGAGGACGTCTGCGCGAACGTGGACCTCTACTCCGGGCTCGTGTACGAGATGCTCGGAATCCCGAAGGACCTCTACACGCCGCTCTTCGCCGTCGCGCGCTGCGTCTCGTGGTGCGCGCACCGCATGGAGGAGCTGATCAACAAGGGCCCGATCATACGCCCGGCGTACAAGCCGCTTTTCCATCCAAAGAAATACGTAGCGCTGAAGGACAGGTGACAAGATGCAGAGAGTAGCAATACTTGAGGGCGGGGTCTGCTCCCCGAAGGGTTTCCGCGCGGCGGGCGTCGCCGCCGGGATAAAGTACAAGGACAGGAAGGACGTCGCGCTGATCGTCGCGGACGCCCCGTGCGCCGCGGCCGCGATGTTCACCACAAACACGCTCGCCGCCGCCCCGGTGGTGCTCGACCGGGGAATCGCGAAGTACGGCAAGGCCCAGGCGATACTTGCGAACTCCGGCATCGCCAACGCCTGCACGGGGGCGGACGGCCTGCGCGACGCGGTGGAGAGCGTGAAGGCGACGGCGGCGGAGCTCCACATAGACCCGCGCCAGGTGTTCGTGGCCTCCACCGGCGTGATAGGCCGCCGCCTGCCGATGAAGAAGCTCCTCTCGGGCATGCGCGAGGCCGTGAAGAACCTCGACTCGTCGCCGCAGGCCGGGCTCGACGCGGAGCTTGCCGTGATGACGACGGACACCAAGCCGAAGCAGGCCGCCGTGAAGCTGAACATCCTCGGACACGAGGTGACGATCGGCGGAATGTGCAAGGGGTCCGGCATGATAGAGCCGAACATGGCGACCATGCTCGGCTTCATCACCACGGACTGCTCGATCACGCCCGGCATGCTCAGGAACGCGCTCCGCAGCGCGGTCAACCGCGGCTTCAACAGGCTCGTGGTGGACGGGGACGAGTCCACGAACGACTCCGTGTTCATGCTCGCCTCCGCCGCGGCCGGCAACAAGGAGATCCGCCATCCGGACTCCGCGTTCCGCGCCTTCCGCGACGCGCTCGTCCAGCTCATCGCGGCGCTCGCGCGCAAGATGGCGGCGGACGGCGAGGGGGCGACGAAGTTCGTCACGGTGAGGGTCGTCGGCGCGGCGACGGAGAGGGACGCCGAGGCCGCGGCGCGCGCGATCGCCAAGTCCCCCCTGTGCAAGACGAGCTGGTTCGGCAAGGACCCGAACTGGGGCAGGATCCTCGCGGCGGTGGGGTCCTCCGGCGCCAAGATAGACGAGAGCACCGCGGAGGTGTTCTACGGCAAGACGTGGGCGTACAAGAAGGGCAAGGTCGCGGACGCCGCCCAGCTGAAGAAGCTGGAGGCCGAGCTGGCCGGGCCGGAGCTCACGATAACCGTCGACCTGCACTTCAACGCCACGCGCCAGGCCGTGATATACACCTGCGACTTCTCCACCGAGTACGTGCGCATAAACGCGGACTACACCACCTGACGGACACCCCGAGGCACATTCCCATGGAACAGAACGGACACGTCTGGAAATTCGTCCGCGCAGGCGGACAGAGGCAGGTCAGGATCGAGTCGGGCGCGGACGTCGCCGGCATAGGCGACCTCGACCAGAAGCTCTGGTCCGCGCTTGCGGCGTCGTGCGCCGGCCTGCGCTTCGACCGCCGCACGCTCGAGCTCCTCGACTCCGACGGCGACGGGCGCGTCCAGGCGCCCGACCTGGTCGCGGCGGTCGACTTCCTGAAGGCCAGGGGGGTGGACCTCGACTCGCTCTTCCGCCGCGACCCCGACGACGAGAGGCGGCTTGCCGACATATCCGGGAAGCTCGCCGACCTCGCGAAGGTGGAGCCTTCGGACGAGGAGAAGGCGGCCATGGGGCGCTGGGAGCGCGCGCCCGAGGGGGACGCCTCCATCCTCCCGCTCGGCGCCGCCACCGCGGACGGCGATGCGGCGCTCGCGGCGGCCGAGCCGGTCCTCGACGCGTTCTTCACGCCGCCCGCCGACGCCCCGCTCGTGATGGACGGCCCCGAGACGTCCCTCCCGCTCGGCGGCAACATCAACCCGCGGCATGCCGACGTGATCGCCGCGTTCGCCGAGAAGGCGGCGAGGCCCGTGCTCGGCGACGTCGCCTCCGTGTGCCTGGCGGACTACAGGAAGGTGAAGGCGGCGTTCGCGCCATACCGCGCGTGGCTCGCGTCCAGGCCGGTGATGAACGCCAACGCCCGCGGCGCGCTCGTGGAGGAGGAGCGCGAGGTGCGCTACAGGATGCACCTCGCCGAGTTCCTCAGGAACTTCGTGAGCCAGGTGCGCCTGTACGACGGCAGCCTCGACGCGATGTTCCTCACTGGCAGGCTCTTCATAGACGGGCGGGAGTGCCGGCTCTGCTTCCACGTCGAGAACGAGGCCGCGCACGCCGCGCTCGCCGAGCGCTCGGACTGCTGCCTCGTGTACCTCAGGCTCTCGCGCAGCGGGACCTCCGCGACGCGCACGGTGTGCGCCGTGATTACCGCCGGGCGCACGATGCCCCTCTACGCGGGGCGGAACGGCCTGTTCTACGACCGCGACGGGGTCGCGTGGGACGCGACCGTGACCAGGGTCGTGCAGGCGCAGGTGTCCCTCGTGGAGGCGTTCTGGGCCCCGTGGCGGAAGCTCGGCGAGATGGTCGGCGGCCAGGTCAGGAAGCTCGTGGGCGACGCGCAGTCGAAGTCCGCCGGGGGCGTCTCGGGCGCGGTCTCGGGCATCGGCGCCAAGGCGGAGGCGAAGGGGGCGGGCGCCGCGGCGGACCAGTCCGCTTCCGGAGCGGCGCTCGCAAGCTCCGTGGCCGCCCTCGGGATCGGGGTGGGCATGGTCGGCGCGGCGGTCGCCGGGATCGTCGGCGTGGTCGCGGAGCTGCCGTGGTGGCAGACTGCGGCCGGAGTCGCGCTCGTGATGCTCGCGGTGTCGCTGCCGAGCGTGATCCTCGCCTGGTTCAAGCTGCGCCGCCGCGACCTCGGCGCGGTGCTGAACGCGTGCGGCTGGGCGGTTAACCGCCCGCTCCGCTTCTCCCAGCGGCTTGCGCGCCGCTTCACAGTCTGCGCCTGACGACGGGATGAAGTCGATAGCGTTCCATGTAAACGCCACCAAGGGACGGGCCAGCGCCGTGCGCGAGCGCCTCTCCTCCGTCGCCCGCGCCTGCGGGATGGAGGTGGTCGACGCCTCCGGCGGCAGGCCTGACGCCGTCGTCGTGCTCGGAGGCGACGGCACGATGCTCTCCGCCGTGCACCTCTTCCCCGGGGTGCCGCTGCTCGGCCTGAACCTCGGCTCGCTCGGCTACCTCGCGTCGGTGGAGGAGGCGCGCTTCGACGATGCGATCAGGGCGCTCGCCGGAGGAAGGTTCGCCATCTCCCGCCGCACCGCGCTGAACGCGCGCGGCGCGCGCGCGCTGAACGACGTGGTCGTCTCTCGCGGCGTCTCCGGCCACGCCATAAGGCTGAACTTCTTCGTGGACGGCGAGCGCGTGACGCGCTTCGTCGCGGACGGGCTCGTGGTCGCCACGCCGACCGGCTCCACCGCCTATTCGCTCGCCGCCGGGGGGCCGGTGCTCATGCCCACGTCGCAGTCCGTCGTGGTCACGCCCGTGTGCCCGCACGCGCTCTCCTCGCGCCCGCTCGTCCTGCGGGACTCGGTGAGGATGGAGATCGCCGCGGAGATCCGCGGGGACGGCGAGGCGCCGGCGGTGTTCGCGGACGGCCGCGCGATCGGCGTCCTTGCGGACGGGGATCGGCTGGTGATAGAGAAGTCTCGCGACGCGGTTCCGCTCGTCGAGCTCGACGGAGTCAACCCGTACGAGGTGCTGACCCGCAAGCTCGGATGGTCGGGCTCGTCCTTCAGGTGAGAGGTGGCCGCATGACTGAGGTTGAGTCGAGGATAGGCTATGCGTTTCGGGACGCGCGTCTGCTTGAGCGCGCCCTGACCACGCCGGCGTGCCGGATGGACCACCCGGAGGCGCAGGACAACCAGCGCCTGGAGTTCCTCGGGGACGCGGTGTTCGGCCTGCTGGGCGCGGACGCGGTGTTCGCGGCCTATCCGTCGGAGCAGGAGGGCCCGCTCACCGTGCGGCGCACCCATCTCGTCTCGGGGCTCGCCCTCGCCGAGGCGGCGGAGAGGATCGGGATAGACCGGTTCCTCAGGCGCAACGCCGGCGCCTCGCCGCTGCCTCCCCACGCGAAGGTCTACGCCGACGCGATGGAGGCCGTGATGGGCGCGGTGTGGCTCGACGGGGGCCTCGAGGCGGCAAGGGCCGTCTTCGCCAGGCTCGACCTCCCGGTGGACGGCGGGCTCAACGAGTGGGGGGAGAACCCCAAGGGACGGCTCCAGATGCTCGCGCAGGCGAGAAGGCCGTCCCGCAGGCCGGTGTACACGGTCGACTCGGTGAAGGGCCCCGCGCACAGCCCCACCGTCACCGTCACGGTGTCCGTGGCCGGAGTCGGCCAGGCGACCGCCACGGCGGGCTCGCAGAGGCGCGCGGAGGCCGAGGCGGCGGCGAGGCTGCTCGCGGCGATGGACGAGGGCGGGCGCGGCTGACGCGCCCGGGCGGACGGAGGTGGAGCGCTTCCCGGCAGAGAGGGTCGTCGGACCGGTGAGGGCGTCGCTCGCGGCGAACCGCGACGTCGTGCTGCGTGCGCCGCCCGGGAGCGGCAAGACCACGTGCGTGCCCCCGGCCCTGATGCACGAGGAGTGGCTCGGCGGGAGGAAGGTGCTCATGCTCGAGCCCCGCCGCCTCGCCGCCCGCTCCGCGGCGTCGTACATCTCGGCGAAGCTCGGCGAGCCGGTCGGCGGAACGGTGGGGTACTCCGTGCGCCTCGAGCGCAGGGTCTCGTCCCGCACGCGCCTGGAGATCGTCACGGAGGGCCTGCTCGTCCAGCGGCTTCTGCGCGACCCCGAGCTCTCGGACGTCGGGCTCGTGGTGTTCGACGAGTTCCACGAGCGCTCCCTGCAGTGCGACTTCGGCTTCGCGATGGCGCTCGACGTGCGCCGCGCGCTCAGGCCGGACCTGCGCCTCCTGGTGATGTCCGCCACTCTCGACACCGATTCGCTCGCCGCCCATCTCGGCGATGCGGACGTCCACACCGCCGACGCGCGGATGTTCCCGGTGGAGACGAGGTACCTCCAGGTCGAGTCGTCCGCCCCGATGTGGGCGCAGGTCGCCGGCGCGGCGGTGCGCGCCCTTGCCGAGGAGGCGGACGGCGACGTGCTCTGCTTCCTGCCCGGGGAGGGCGAGATCAGGCGCTGCGAGGAGGAGCTCTCGGGGCGCCTGCGCGAGGAGGGGAGGCCGGCCGGGACGGTGGAGGTCCTGCCGCTCTACGGCGCGATGCCGAAGGAGGAGCAGGATCGCGCGGTGGCCCCGCGTCCCGCCGGCGACGGGCGGCGGAGGGTGATACTCGCCACCTCCATCGCGGAGACCTCCATCACCATACCGGGGGTGACGGCGGTGGTGGACTGCGGGCTCATGCGGACGAGCCGCTTCTCCGCGGCGAGCGGCATGGGGCGGCTCGAGACGCTTCCGCTGACGAAGGACCGCGCGGAGCAGCGCCGAGGACGCGCCGGGCGCGTGCGCCCCGGCCTGTGCCTGCGGCTCTGGACGGAGCGCGAGGACGCGTCAAGGCCGGCGGCGATGCAGCCGGAGATCCGCTGCGCGGACCTCGCCCCGACGGTTCTCGCCTCCGCCGTGTGGGGGACCGCGAGGGCGGACGGGCTCCCGTGGCTCACCCCGCCGCCAGAGGCGGCGTGGGCAGGCGCCGTGTCGCTCCTGCGCATGCTCGGCGCCCTCGACGGGGACGGGCGCGCGACGGACGACGGACGCCGCATGGCGGAGCTCGCCGCCCACCCGAGGCTCGCGAACATGATGCTGAGGACGGGGGCGGCGGACCTCGCCGCGATCATAGAGGAGGGCGCCCCGCACGGCGTGACCGACATAAGGGACGTGCGCCCTACGCCGCGCATGAAGGAGCTCGCCAGGCGCTGGTCGCGCGTCTGCGGCCCAGGCCGCGCGCCCGCCGCCGACGCCGGGGAGGCTCTCTGCCATGCCTTCCCGGACCGGGTGGGCAGGAACCGCGGCAACGGCTCGTTCCAGCTGAGCGGCGGGCGCGGGGCGTTCCTCGACAGGACGGAGGCGCTCTCGCGGGAGGAGTTCCTCGTGTGCTGCGACCTCGACGACCGCGGGGGCGACGCGCGCATACGCCTCGCGGCGGCGGTGTCGCGCGAGGCGGTGGAGGAGATCTTCGCCGGACAGATCCGGGAGGAGACGGCCTGCTTCTGGGACAGGAAGGCCGAGGCGGTGAAGGCGGTGCGCCGCCGCCTGCTCGGGAGGATGGCGCTCGACGAGCGCGACAGCCCCGACGGCGCGGACCCTGCGGAGGTCGCGGCGGCGCTCTTCGACGGCATAAGGCGCAAGGGGGTGGCCAACCTGCCGTGCTGGACGAAGGAGGCCCGCCGCCTCCAGGCCAGGATCTGCTTTCTGCGCAGGGCGATGCCGGAGGCGGACCCGGCCTGGCCGGACGTCTCCGACGGTGGGATCGCCGACAGCCTGGAGGCCTGGCTCTCGGGCTTCGTCTCCGGGATGACGCGATGGGCGCATCTTGAGGGGCTTGACATGTGCGCGGCGCTCGGCTTCGCGCTCGCGTCCGCCGGCCACGACCGCCGCGAGCTGGACGCGCTCGCGCCGGCGTCCATGGAGGTGCCGTCCGGCTCGGCGCTGAAGATCCGCTACGAGGAGGAGGGCCCGTTCTGCGAGGCGAGGCTGCAGGAGTGCTTCGGGATGATGGACACGCCGAAGGTGGCGGGCGGCAGGACGCCGGTGGTCATGCGCCTTCTCTCGCCGGCGCAGCGTCCGGTGCAGGTGACGTCGGACCTCGCCCGCTTCTGGCGCGAGGGCTATCCGCTCGTGCGCAAGGAGATGCGCGGCCGCTATCCGAGGCACTACTGGCCGGAGGATCCGTTCTCCGCGACGGCGACGCGGCGGGTGCGCCCGAGGTCGTGAGCGCCGCCGATGAGGCCCTGCCGCCTCAGTCCGTCGAGGGCGCGCGACAGGCGCTCGCGCTTCTCCCGCGCGGCGTCCTCCGGCGCGGCGAAGAGGGCGGGCTGCCCGTCGTCCGGCGACCTGCGGAAGTTCGTGACGCCGAAGCCCACGAGGCGCACGGCGCCGTGCGGCTCCGCGCCCTCGGGCCATTCGGCGTCGAACATCGCCGTCGCGGCGCGCCGGAACGAGGTGTCGTCGCAGGCCGGGCATTCCATCGGCATCTGCCTCAGGCGCGTCTCGAAGGCGGAGTTTCGCAGCTTCAGCCTGGCGGTCGCGGCCCAGCGCGGGGCGGCGCGGAAGCGGAAGCCGACCTCCTCCACGAGCTCCAGCAGCTTCGCGCGCACCACGGAGCGCCTGGCCTCGTCCTCGGCGAACGTGTGCTCGCGCGAGACGGACTTCTCGTCGCGCTCCTCCCAGTGGACGAACTCCTCGGAGCGCCCGAAGGCAAGGTCGATGAGCGACTGCGGCACGACGGCGCTCGGGCTCATGCGCTGGAGGTCGCCGCACTTCGCGATCCCGTACGGCTTCAGCGCGGCGACGGTCTTCTTCCCGACGCCCCACAGCGCGCCTACGGGCTTCGGGGCGAGGAACTCGGCGATCTCACCGGGGTCGGTCGGCATTATCGTGAGCCCGTTCGGCTTGTTCTCCTCCGAGCCGAGCTTGGCGAGGAGGCGGTTCGGCGCGACGCCCACGGAGCACGTCACGCCGCACGTCTCGCGCACCTCGTCGCGGAGCGCCTCGCCGAGGCGGCGCGGGTCGTCCCCGAAGAGGTGGAGGGTGCCGCTCACGTCGAGGAACGCCTCGTCTATGCTGACCTTCTCGATGTACGGAGAGTAGTGGGAGAACACCTCGAAGGCGCTTTCCGAGACCTCCCTGTAGAGCTCCATGTGCGGCGGGACGAATATCGCCTGGGGGCAGAGCTCGTACGCGCTTCGGGACGGCATGGCGGAATGGACGCCGAACTTGCGCGCCTCGTACGAGCAGGTGGACACGACGCCGCGCTCGTGGGGCCCCGCGCCGACGACGAGCGGCCGGCCGCGCCACTCGGGGTGCCGCAGCAGCTCGACGGACGCGAAGAAGGCGTCCATGTCGACATGGAGGATCGTCGCCATGGCGCGCGATTATAGCACAGAGACCCCCCCAAGCCCGCGAGGAGCGGGGCCGTTGACTTTCGTGACACTTTTATATATAATGTCACACTGTTTTTTTTCAAGGGAAGGAAGGCAGTTTATGTTGATGGGAAAGAAGGCGGCGTTTGTGGCGGCGGTCGCGGTGGCTTCGGCTTCGGCGTTCGGCGCCGGGTTCGCGCTGTACGAGGGGTCCGCGAAGGCCACCGCTCTGGGCGGGGCGGTCATGGGCAAGGCGGCCGATGCGGCGGCGAACTTCTACAACCCGGCGACGATGTCCGACTTCACGAACACGGTGGTGACGGTGGGCTTCGTGACGGAGCACCCCACTGCCGACACGGTGATAGACGGCCATTCGGGGAGGAAGATGGACCCGGGCGCGTTCCTCCTGCCGCACTTCCACCTCGTCCAGCCGCTTCCGTACGACTTCTCCTTCGGCCTGGGCTTCGCCCCCGAGTTCGGCCTGGGCACCCACTACAGCCCAAGGTGGGAGATGGACTGGAACACGCAGAAGACGACCGTGCGCGGCCTGGTGCTCTCGCCTAACCTCTCCTACCGCATAACCGAGGACTGGTCCGTCTCCGCCGGCTTCCGCATCCTCTACTTCGACTTCGAGCAGTACTCGTACCAGTACACGGGCGCGAAGAACTACGACAGGAACCTCAGCGCGAACCGCGGGCGCTTCCGCCTGAAGGGCGACAACGGCTTCACGGACTGGGGCTGGCAGGTCTCCACGCGCTATCGGATAACCGACACCTTCTCCGTCGGCGCGATGTACAAGTCGTACATAGACTCTCGGATCAAGGGCGACGCGAGGATGTCCGGCGCCGGCAGCGCCATAGTCGGGCTCGGCCCCACGGGCCCCGTGATGGCCGACATCGACAGCAAGGCCACCGGGAACGCGAGCGCGGACATCCGCCTCCCGCAGTCCGTCACAATCGGCGCGAACTGGGACGCGCTCGACACGCTGCACCTCGGCGCGGCGTTCACCTGGACGGAGTGGTCTTCCATGCCGGCCATCAACTTCCACCTCCCGACCGGCAGGAAGCCGACCAACCTCGGATGGGACGACGTATATCGCTTCGGCTTCGGCGGCTCCTGGGACTTCCACGAGAACTTCTCGCTCCTCGGCTCGTACGTGTTCGACATGGACCCGTGCAGCACGAAGCGGAACGAGGGGTCCACGATGCTTCCGCCCGGCGACCGCCACATCGGGACGATAGGCCTTGCCTGGCACTATGGGCCCGTCGACGTCACGCTCAGCTACGGCCTGGTGTTCATGTGCTCCGAGTCTGTCAGCTTCAAGCACCCTGCCACCGACCGCTACGTGAAGTTCAAGACGGAGAACGGGCTCTCGCACGCCGCCGGACTCTCCGTGACGTATGCCTTCTGAGGCCCGGTCTCCAGACGCGCTTCTGCTCTTTGCCCGCGGTTCTGATATAATCGCGGGCAAATGGTCATTAGGGGGGAGGTTCTATGAAGACGATGGCGTCTTGGATTGCGCTGGCGTGCGCGGCGGCGTGCGCGGCGGCACAGGGGAAGTCCGTTGCGTTCCCGCTCGAGTGGTGCGAGGCGTACCGCACCGACGTGCCGTACGAGGTCGAGATAATGCCAGGCCGCCTTGGCGGGCTGGGCGGCGGATGGTCCGGTGTCCGGGGGGGCGTGTCCTTCGCCGTGATGGCGGACGGGAAGGCGCTTGGCGTGGAGCAGTTCGAGGGCAAGGCGCCCGGCTCCGTCGCCCTGCGCTTCCGCGTGCCGCCGAGGACGCGCGCCCTCACGTGCCGGGCGACGACGGGGGGCGACGGCGCGCTCCGCGACTCCTCCGGGATAGACAACCTCCTTGCCGGCGCGCTGTCCCCCGCGAACGTCGGGAAGTGGAACGGCGGAAAGTCCGAGAAGAACACCTCCATCAGCATCTCGCCGATCGGGAAGGGCGGCGGCGGGCTTCTTTTCAGGGGCATCGACAAGAGCGAGGGAGGCCGCTTCGCGAGGTATTCCGTTGACCTCCCGGAGGGGCTTGCGGGAATGCCCGTGGTGCAGGAGATGGACCTCCGCAGCCGCTCGCCGCTCGTCTGGGGCGGCAAGGCCCGCATCCTCCAGCTGGACGCGGAGGGCAGGACCCTCCCCGAGACGGTGGCCGACCCCCGGTGGACCTCCCACATGCGTCCGCCCGGGAAGCTCGCCCGCTACCGCGACGACGGGCGCATCCACCCCGCAGCGAGGAAGCTCGTGGTGGAGATCGAGCTGCGGACCCTGGGCGCGAAGTTCGACGACTACGGGCGCAAGATAGAGGACCGCTCGGTCTGCCTGCCGGCGCTCGAGGTGACGCGCCTGGCGGTGCGCCCCGCGGCGCGGCTGCCGTTCCCGAAGTGGGACGACTCGTTCTTCGGCCCGCCCGCCCCCGAGGCGGACGGCTCCGCCGCGAGGCCCGGCTCGGCGTCGATGCGGCTCGGCGGCGAGGACGGCAAGGCGATGTTCTACCAGGTCCTCTCTCGCGGCGCGTGGTCGGACTCCTATCAGTTCCGGCGCGAGGAGGACAGGTACTTCCCCGCCGGCGCGGGCACGGTGGAGGCGCAGTTCCGTCCGGACTGGGCGGCGCTCGCGGCGCGCGCGAAGGCGAACGGCCAGGGGAAGAACCCGGTGGCGCTCTTCGAGGCGCACCAGGGCTACCGCGCGGCGCAGAGGCTCCAGGGGATGGGCGTGGTGATGCGCCTGGCCTACCATCCCGGGACGAAGGCGCTCTCGCTCGCGATGAAGGACTGGAAGGGCCATTCGTACTCCGGCTCGTGGAAGGGCGTGGAGATCGCGGACGGCGAGTGGAGCCACGTGGCGCTCCAGTGGCGTCCGGCCGAGGCGGGCCAGGGCGGGAAGGCCGAGGTGTTCGTCAACGGCGCGCGGAAGGCGGAGCTGGCGATGCCCGAGTTCGAGGCGACGCCGATCGGCGACAAGGCCATCAAGAACGTGAACGACCTCTGGGCGATGGAGCTCTACCTCGGCGCGACCTGCGCCGCGACGCGCATGAGCACCGGCAGGGGCGGGAGCGCGAAGTGGTGCCCGGTCTTCGAGGGCCTCGCGGACAACCTCCGCGTCTCCACCGGCTGCCGCTACGGGCGGGCCGGCGCGAAGCCGCCGGCGTCCTCGGCGGTCGACGCCGCCACCCGCGCCCTGTTCGCCTTCGACCGCTCGTTCGACGGCGTCTCGGGCGGCGGCTTCGGGCACGTCCCGGCGAGCGTCTGGGCGCGCAGGGACCGCGTGGACCACGTCCTCGCGGCCGACGGGAGGAAGGTGCAGTACTACCCGGCCGAGAACCTGCCGGAGAACGACCCCTTCAGGGCGCTCGAGATCAACAACTACCCCGTGCTGCCGTCGCCGGGCGAGTACCGCGCCTCGCGCCGCCTGCTCACGAAGGGCGCGACGCTCGCGGCGGGGGACGTGATGCGCTTCAGGTGCGGCGACGTGGCGTACCCCGAGTGGGTCGAGTTCGAGCACGCCGGGAAGTCCGGCCAGCTGCTCTACCCGATACTCGTCGGCCGCGGCCGCCTCGACCCGCGCTCCTTCGGGGACCTGGCCGACTCCATGGCGGCGGCCGGCGGCGACGACCGCGCGGCGGCGAACCGGGTGTTCCAGTACGTGATATCCGCGTCTGACTACTTCATGAACCACCAGCTCTGCTTCTCGGCGGGGACGGACGCGCCGCACTCCGCGTGCTACGAGGCGATGATCATGCTCAACAGCTACTGCGGCTTCGAGTGCGGCCCGCTCAACAACCTCACCGCGAACCTCTTCTCGACGATCGCCGGGTGCCTGGCGTCGCAGACGGGCGGCTACGGCCACAGCTTCCAGCAGGTGTTCTACGACGGCAAGAACCACATCTACGACCTGTCCGCGCAGAAGTTCTTCCCCGCGATGGACAACGAGACCGTGGCGTACCTCAAGGAGGCGGGCGACCAGCCGGGGCTCTTCAACCGCGTCAACGGGTCGAGCGACCACTTCATCCGCAGGTCCACGCGCGGGCACTGGGTGCAGAACCCGTCCTACCAGGAGCGCGTGGCGATGACGCTCAATCCCGGCGAGCGCTTCCGCGTGTGGTACTCGAACAACGGCAGGATGAACAACCTCCAGACGTGGGGGAAGAGGGGCGTGCACGGCCACAAGGGCCTTCGCCTCGGCGAGTGGGACTACGCCGCGGTCGCGGGGGCGGACGACTCGAGCGGCTGGATCAAGCGCGAGGACCGCTTCTTCCCGCACTACTCCACGGCCGCCCGATCCCCGGCAGCCCCGCGATTGAGCGGCGGGAGGACGGCTCCTTCTGCTATCGCGTGCGCTGCTGCTATCCCATCACGTGGGGCGAGTACGGCGCGTGGCGCCGGGGCGGCCGCGCGGTCGCCCTCGAGCTCTCCACCGACTTCGGCAAGACGTTCCGCGAGATCCCGCGGGGCGCGGACGGCGTGAGCCGCCTCGAGTACCGCGTGAAGGGGCGGCACGACTACCTGCTCCGCGTGAAGGCGCCGCTCGCGGACGTGGAGCGCCTGCTCGTCCGCACCGACGGCGAGGTGAACTCTCGCACGTATCCCGGCTGGGCGGCGCCCGGCGAGAACGAGATGACGTTCAAGGCCGAGCCCGGGCAGAAGGCGAAGGTGACGGTCGCCTGGTCCGAGCCGGCGAAGGAGATCGTGGTGTCCGGCGGCGTGTATTCAGGCGCGATCCCGGGGCGGGAGCGCCAGGTGGCTCTCCTTGATCCCGCCGTCCCGCTTGCGCTCGACGTCTCCGGCGTCTCGCCCGGGGCGAAGGCGAAGTGCTTCGGCAAGGTCAAGGCGAGCCTCTCGGGCGGACGCCTCACGCTCGCCTACGACGCCGCGAGGCCGGCCGCGATGCTGCGCGGCGACGACCTCGAGGCCTGGTACGCGAGCGACGACCCTACGGTGCCGAGGCGCGCGGAGTTCCCCTGCGTGGCGGGCGTGGAGATATCGGACGGCGGGTGCGCGAAGCGGCTCACCGTGATCGTCTCGCCCGGCGCGCGCCTCCTGCGCGCCGGGGACGCCGAGCTCGGCCCGGGCGCGGAGCTCCGGGCGGCGGACGCGGACTCGCCGCAGGACCGCGTGTGGCTCGCCTCTTGCGCCGGGGGCGCGAGCTTCCGCTTCCCGAAGATCGCCGCCGGGAAGTACGCCGTGTTCGCTCTCGCGCGCTTTGCGAGCCACGGGAAGAACGGCGCCGTGCTGGAGATGGCGAACCCGGCGTCCGGCGGCGACCCCAAGGCGGAGCCGCTCGTGGTCGCGCGGCGAACCACGGGCACGTGGGACTATCTCAAGGCCGAGTACGGGCGCAAGGGCGGCCGCTCGCGCTGGAAGTGGGACACCTCCAACCTGCTCGGCAAGGAGTACGGGCAGTCGTCCTTCGAGGGCTGGATCGTCCGCGCGATCGACTTCCCCGAGACCGAGCGCATCGACCTCAGGCTCAGCTGGGACAACCCCGAGGGCGTGGAGCTGGCGGCGGTGATGGTGCTGCCGGAGCCGGACCTCGAGTGCCTGGCCGACCTTCGCAAGGTGCTCTTCGGCCTCAACTGCGATCCGTTCTTCGTGAGGTGAGGCCGGCGTCCGGCTCGTGGAGGACTGCATGGAGGAGCTTGTTGTGGAGTGCGGCGGGGCGCGCATGGCGCTCGATGTCGCGAGGAAGGCAGAGTGGAGGGCGCTCTCCGACGGGGATCGCCCGGACGTGTCGTTCCTGCCGATGCTCGAGCGCCGCCGGCTCACGGGGCTTGAGCGCGCCGCCATGCACGTGGCGTGGAGGGCGTGCTTCGGCGGCGAGGGCGGGGCGGCGGAGGACGTCTCCGCGATGCCGGTGGTGTTCGCGTCGAGGTGGGGCGAGATAGGCGTGACGTACAGGCTCATGCGCCAGATGCAGTCCGAGGGCGAGATGTCCCCGGCGGCGTTCTCCTGCTCGGTGCACAACGCCGCGCCCGGGGCGTGGTCGCTCTTCACGCGCAGCCATGCGCCGTACACGGCGATAGCGGCGCGCGGGCGCACGTGGGAGATGGGGCTCGTGGAGGCGGGCGCGCAGCTCGCCGCCGGCGCGGAGAGGGTGCTGTTCGTATACGCCGAGGAGGCGACGCCCGCGGACTACCGGCAGCGCTTCGGGGAGCCGGAGGCGGCGCGCGCGGTCGCGATGGTGCTCGTGCGCGGGCGGGGGCCGCAATGCGTCGGCAGATGACCACGAGGCGCCTCAGGTCCCTCCTGTGCGCGGCGTTCTTCGCGTCGTTCGGCGCGGGAGGGCTCGTCTTCTCGGCGATCCTGTGCCTTCCGCTGCCGAAGGCCGCCATGCGCGCCATGATGCGCGCGCAGTTCAGGCTGTTCGTCCGGGCGGCGGCGGCGACGCGCCTCTTCCTGGTGGACGCCACGCCGGGGGACCGCGCGGCGCTCCGGCGCGTGCGGGGCTCGGTGGTTGTCGCCAACCACACGTCGCTCATCGACGTGGTGATACTCGTCGCGCTTCTCGGCGACTCCGTGTGCGTGACGAAGGGGGCGGTGGGCGCGAACCCGTTCATGCGGATCATCGCGCGCAGGGCGCTCGTCGTCAACGACGGCCCCGTGGAGGTGATGGACAGAGCCTCCGGATATCTCGCCGAGGGGGTGAACGTGGTCGTGTTCCCCGAGGGCACGCGCACCCCGGCGGACGCGCCCGAGCATCGCTTCCGCCGCGGCGCCGCGCATCTCGCGCTGCGCACGGGCGCGCCCGTTGTGGCGGCCAGCATCGTCCCGGACCCGCCGACGCTCGGCAAGGGCCAGGCCTGGTGGGACGTCGGGGCGAGGGCGATCAGGTACGCGGTGCGCCTGCGCGGGCGCGTCGAGCCGCCGCATTCGGCGGGCGGCGGAGCGCTGACGGAGCGCGAGGCGGCGGTCGCGTTCACGGAGGAGATGCGCAGGAGGGTGTTCGGATGACGGGCGCGCCGGTGGCGAGCGTGATAGTGCCGTGCAGGAACGCGGCCGCCACGGTGGGCGAGGCCGTGGAAGGGGCCCTGTCGTCCGCGCTCCGGGACCTCGAGGTGATCGCGGTGGACGACGCCTCCGGCGACGGCACTGCGGACGTGCTCGCCGCGCTGGCGAGGCGGGACGGGCGCGTGAGGGCGCTCTCCGCCGGCGGGAGGGGGGTCTCCGCGGCGCGGAACGCCGGGCTTGACGCGGCGCGCGGACGGTTCCTGTTCTTCGTGGACGCGGACGACGCGGTGGACCCCGAGGTGTTCCCGCTCGCGGTGTCGGCGATGGAGAGGGACGGGGCGGACTACTGCAGGTTCGCGCACGTGGAGGTCCGGCGCGGGGCCGGGCCGGCCGCCGCTCCCGACCGGCGCCTCGTGCCGGTGAAGACCGACTTCCGCGCCCGGAGCCAGGCGGAGATACGCGAGAGGCTGCTTCCGTGCTTCTTCGGCTACTCGTTCGACCAGGTCAGGGCCTGGTACGGCGGCGAACCGCTCTGGGCGAAGCGCGAGATGGGCGGAGTGTACCTTGGCTGCTATCGGGCGTCGGTCCTGCGGGAGGGGGGAGTGCGCTTCGACGAGAGGCTCTCGCTCTTCGAGGACGCGATGTTCCTTTGCGAGTACCTGCTCGCCTGCCGCCGCACGACGATGCTCGACCCGGGGCGTCCGTTCTACGAGTACCGCGTGTCGCGGTCCGGCGCCATGCTTGCGCAGCTGCGCGGGGAGGCGCTCTTCGCCGGCAAGCTCCGTCTCCTCGCGAAGCGCAGGGAGATCGACGCGAGGTGCGGCGGGGCGCTCGCGGGGCAGTACGCAGCCTCGTGCGTGTTCTCGCTGATCGAGATGCTGGCGGCGGCGCTTCGCCAGAGGGGATGCCTCCGCCGGGGCCTGGGCGCGTTCTTCGAGTACGGGCGTGACCCCGCGGTGAGGGCGGCGCTCCGCGGCTTCCCGCTCGCCTGGCGGAAGCCGGTGCTCGCGGCGGCCGTGCTGATGTGCCGCATCGTCACGTCTGCGCCAAGGTGGCACAGTCAAGAGGCGGGCGAACCGTAGATTCCGTCTTGGCACATCGACTGCTTGATGCTCGGCAAGGAAAGGGGAACTTGAGATGAACGAGCAGGCAAATCCGATCGAGGAGGACACGAAGAACCCTCTTGAGAAGTTCGGCGACGACCTTACGGCGAGGGCGCGCAGCGGCAAGCTCGATCCCGTGATCGGGCGGGACACCGAGATACGCAACGTTGTGAGGATCCTTTCGCGCAAGACGAAGAACAACCCCGTGCTGATAGGCGAGCCCGGCGTCGGCAAGACCGCCATAGTGGAGGGGCTCGCGCAGCGCATAGTGAGCGGGGACGTCCCGGAGGGGCTCAAGGACCGCACCGTGTTCTCGCTCGACATGACGGCGCTCATGGCGGGGGCGATGTACCGGGGGCAGTTCGAGGAGCGGCTGAAGGCGGTCCTGAAGGCCATCCGGGATTCCGGGGGCAAGATAATCCTCTTCATAGACGAGATACACACCATCGTCGGGGCCGGCAAGACCGAGGGCAGCTCCGACGCCGGCAACATGCTAAAGCCCATGCTCGCGCGCGGCGAGCTGCACTGCGTTGGCGCGACGACGCTCGACGAGTACCGCAGGTACATGGAGAAGGACGCGGCGCTCGAGCGCAGGTTCCAGCCCGTGCAGGTGGACCCTCCGGGCGAGGAGGACGCGGTCTCGATCCTGCGCGGCCTGAAGGACCGCTTCGAGAAGTACCACAACGTGCACATCCAGGACGCGGCCCTCGTGAGCGCCGTCGCGCTCTCCTCGCGGTACATCCAGGACAGGTTCCTGCCGGACAAGGCGATCGACCTGCTCGACGAGGCGTGCGCCTCGATCCGCACGGAGATGGACTCCTGCCCGAGCGAGCTGGACGAGGCATCCCGCCACGTGCGCCGCCTCGAGATCGAGGAGATCGCGCTCAGGAAGGAGCGCGACGACGCCTCCAAGGCGCGTCTCGCGGAGCTGCAGAAGGAGCTCGCCGGGCTGAAGGCGAAGGCGGACGCGATGACGGCGCAGTGGAAGCGGGAGAAGGCGGAGCTCGAGGAGGCGCGCAGGATACGCGCCGACCTCGACAGCGCGCGGGTCAGGTACCAGCAGGCGCTCTCGCGCGGCGACAACGAGCTCGCCGCTCGGCTCAAGTACGGCGACATCCCCGAGCTCGAGAAGCGCCTTCGCGAGCACGAGCGCGCGATCCACGAGGCGGGCGGCAGCGCGATGCTCAAGGAGGAGGTGACGGCGGACGAGATAGCCGAGGTCGTCTCCCGCTGGAGCGGCGTGCCGGTGACGAGGCTGCTCGAGGGGGAGAGGGAGAAGCTGCTCAAGCTGCCCGAGGCGCTGCACAGGCGCGTGATCGGCCAGGACGCGGCGGTGGACGCCGTCGCCGACGCGGTGCTCAGGTCCCGCGCGGGGGTGAAGAACAGGCAGCGGCCGGTCGGCGCGTTCCTCTTCCTCGGCCCGACGGGCGTGGGCAAGACCGAGCTCGCCAAGGCGCTCGCTGCGGAGCTCTTCGACGACGAGGCCGCGTTCGTGCGCATAGACATGAGCGAGTACATGGAGAAGTTCGCGGTGAGCCGCCTCGTCGGGGCGCCGCCCGGATACGTGGGGTACGACGAGGGCGGCCAGCTCACGGAGGCGGTGCGCCGCAAGCCGTACTCGGTGGTGCTGCTCGACGAGATCGAGAAGGCCCATCCGGACGTCTTCAACCTGCTGCTGCAGGTGCTGGACGACGGGCGGCTCACCGACAGCCACGGCCGCACGGTCAGCTTCAGGAACACGGCGGTGATCATGACGTCCAACGCCTCCCGCGAGGCGCTGAAGGGCCTGTTCCGTCCCGAGTTCCTGAACCGGCTGGACGAGATCCTGGAGTTCTCGGAGCTCACGTCCGGGCAGATCCGCCAGATCGTCTCGCTGCAGCTCAAGGACTTCGGCAGGCGCCTGGCGGACCAGGAGCTCGGGCTCGAGGTCGACGACGCCGCGCTCGACCAGCTCGCCAGGGACGGCTACGATCCGGCGTATGGCGCCCGCCCCGTGAAGCGCGCGATACAGCGCGAGGTGGAGACCCCCGTGGCGAAGGAGATAGTCGCCGGCAGGTACCCGCCCGGATCGACCGTGAGGGTGACGGCGAGGGACGGCGCGGTGGTGGTCGCGTAGGGGGTCGACCTCTCTCCGCGGGGGCGCAGAAATCCCCGTGCGCTTTCTCCTTGTTTTGGTATAATCGACCGCCAAGCAATCCTGCGGGCTTGCTTTCGGCGGCGGACGGGCGGCCGCCTCGATGGTCTGCGAGGCGGCGGCTTCGGCGCGATGCGTACGTAAAGGCAACAAGGAGAGGAAGAGAGATGGACTTGAACAGAAGGAACTTTCTGCTTGGCTCTGCGGCGGCGGCCGCTCTTGCCGGATGCTCCACGGCGAAGGTCGGGGCGCGCAGGCTCAAGGACGGCGAGAAGCCGACGGTCGCGATAATCGGCTACGGCCTCCGGGCGCGCGACCTCACGGGGTCGTTCCTCGGCCTGAGCGACATGTGCCGGGTGGCGGCGGTCTGCGACTGCGACAAGACGCGCCTCGCGCAGGGCGTGAAGCGGGTGGACGACTACTACGCCTCGAAGAAGATCCCGGCCGCAGCCTGCAGGGCGGTGTCCGACTTCCGCGACGTGATCACTGACCCGTCGATCGACATGGTCTGCATCGCGACGCCCGACCACTGGCACGCGTACATGGCGGTCGAGGCCATGAAGCACGGCAAGGACGTCTACTGCGAGAAGCCCCTCACGTTCTGCGTGGATGAGTCGCGCAAGGTGATGGCCGCCCAGAAGAAGTACGGCCGCGTGTTCCAGACCGGCTCGATGCAGCGCTGCTGGTCCGAGTTCCGCACGGCGGTGATGATCGTGCGCAACGGCTTCATCGGCGACCTGAAGTACGTGGACGCGAACTACGGGCGCGGCGGCCAGAAGCTCGGAGGCCCCTCCCACCCGGTGCGCTTCTTCGACGTGCCCGAGAACATCGCCTCCGAGGGAGCGCCGAACGCCGACGTCGACTGGAACATGTGGCTCGGCCCCGCCAAGTGGCGCCCGTACTCCGACCACCTCGCCCCGCGCGGCATCCACAAGAGCTACTCCACGGTGATGTTCTGGCGCTTCGACGACGACATCGGCACCGGCTACAACGGCGACTGGGGCGCCCACCACCTGGACATCGCGCAGTGGGGCCTCGACGCCGACAGGAGCGGCCCGTACAGGATCATCAGGTCGGACGAGCCCCACTCCACGAACCTCTTCCACGGCGGACGCCGCCAGTTCGGCATGAAGATGCTCTTCAGGAAGCCGTACGGCGACGTCGAGCTCTACCACGGGCCGTTCGGCACGTGGGGGACGGTCTTCTACGGCACCAAGGGCATCGTGGCCGTCAACCGCGGGAAGATCGCGGTGTGGCTCGGCCAGGGGGTGAAGCCCACGCCCGAGATACGCAGGCAGATCGGCGACATGACGTTCGCCGGCATGGAGCTCGTGGCGGCGTCCGTCGGCAAGGACTACGGCACCGACGCCGCCTCGAAGCAGGACAACAAGCTCGACAGCGTGGTGAAGCGCCTGAACGAGCGCTTCGCCCTCGACACCGCCAAGGTGCAGATCTACAAGTCCACCGACCACAGCCAGGTGAGGAACTTCGTGGAGCACTACTTCGACCGCAAGCCAACGCAGTCCCCCGCGGAGACCGGCGGGCGCAGCGCGATCCTCTGCCAGCTCTGCAACATGAGCTACGTCTACGACACCGGCTTCGACTGGGACCCCGAGAGGAACGACTTCGCGGACGGCAACGGAAAGGGCATCCCGCTTGCGCGCGACAGCTACCGCAACGGCTGGGAGGTGATAGTCTGATGGACGGCAGAAGGGACTTCCTCAAGGCGGCGGCCGCCCTCGCGGCCGTCGGCGGGCTTTCCTCCAGGGCTCTCGCGCACGCCGCGAAGCCGAGGGCGAACAACAACCCGATCTGGCTCATGACGAGCGCGTTCGCGGGCGACCCGGACTTCGAGGCCGTCGTCAAGCGCGCGAAGGCCGTCGGCGCGCAGGGCCTCGAGCTCTGCGTCTTCCGCCGCGACACGGACCGCGCGGACCACATCGCGACGCACCTCGACTACGACAGCTTCACGCCGGCGCGCGCCCAGCAGATCATCGACATCTGCAACCGCGAGAACCTGCGCGTCTCCGTGGGCGCCTACGACAACCTGATCGGCGGCGACCCGGCGAACCAGGTCAAGAACCAGAACCACGTCCTGAAGCTCATCCGCATCGCGGCGATGCTCGGCGGCGACGCGAACGACGTCGTCTGCGGCACGTTCGTCGGCTATGATCACGTCCTCGGACGCACGGACCGCGGCTTCGAGAAGAACCTCGGCAAGTTCAAGAAGGTCTTCCAGCCGATTCTCAACTACGCGAAGTCGCTCGGCGTCACGGTCTGCGTCG
>CAVERN010000006.1:0-24709 GCA_963618095.1 bacterium
TTCGTGTCCCAGCATCTCCTGCACGCTCCTGAGGTCCGCCCCGGCGTCGAGCATGTGCGTGGCGAACGAATGGCGGAGCTTGTGCGGGGAGAGGTCCGCCGGGAGCTCCGCCGCGGCGAGCCACTTCTTCATCCGCCGCTCGGCGTCCCTCGCGGACATCCTCGCCCCCCTGCGCACGGTGAACACGGGCGCGTCAGGCCCGGCGTCCACCCCGTCCGCCTCGGCCGCGTCCCGGAGCCTGCCGAGCGCCGAGACCGCCGGCCGGCCGAGCATGCAGAGGCGCTGCTTCGAGCCCTTGCCCGTCACGATCACGCTGCCGGAGCCGAGGTTGAGGTCGCGCCAGCACAGGGCCGTCATCTCCGATATGCGGCACCCGGTGGAGTAGAGCGACTCGAAGAGCGCGGCGTCCCTCGCGCAGGCGAAAGCCTCCTCCCCGTCCGCGCCCCGTCCGCCCCTGCGCAGGTCGGCGAGCGCCTTCCTCGGGGCCGCGAGGAAGCGGGCCACCTCGTCCGCGCTCAGCACCTTCGGCAGGGGCTTTGGGAGCCGCGGGCCGCGAAGGCGCACGAACGGATTCGCGGCGGCGCGCCTCTCGCGCGCGAGCCAGGCGTAGAAGGAGCGCAGGGAGGCGAGCTTGCGCCGGGTCGTGGAGGCCTTCGCGCCGCCCTTCGCGAACGACATGAGGAAGGCCCGCGCGTCCTCGGGCGAGACGGTCTCCCACGGAAATGGCGGCGGACGTCCCGCCCCCCACCGGAACGCGGCGAACTGCGCGATGTCCTGGAGATATCCCCTCGCGGTGAGCTGGGAGGAGTTCCGCTCAGCGAGCAGGAACGACTCGAACCCCGCCACGGACCGGTCGTCGGCTGCACCGGGATGCGTGTCCATCACTCCGCCTTCTGCCTCCTCCGCCCGGAGGACGTCGGAACGCCGAGCGCGCCCGCGCGCGCCTCGAAGTCGGATATCTGGTCCCGGTACGACGAGACGACCTTCCTGAGCGCGGCGACCTGGCGGTCGGTCAGCGACCTGCGGCGGGCGAACTGCCCCTTCAGCGAATCGACGAAGTCCCGGTCGTCGAACACGCGCTTGCCGCGCTTGACCGGCTCCCTCCAGGCCTTCACCTCCGAGAGCATGTCGAGAAGCGCCGCGATCGGCGCCGGGTCCTGCGCGGGGGCGCCGGCGTCGTCCCGCTTCGGCAGGAACGGCGCGAGGCTCTCGCCGAGGCGGGCGCGCGCATCGTCCCCGGCGGACTCCATCACGGTGCGGGCGAGGACGGCGAACTGCTTCCCGGAGAGGGTGCGCCTCTGGTCGAACTGCTTCTTTATGGACGAGAGGAACCGGCTTCCCTCGACCGCGCCGGCGGCGTCGAGGGCGGCGAAGCAGTCCGCTACGAGGCCCTCCGGCGGCGCGTCCCGCACCCTGGTGAGCAGGTCGCCCCAGCCGAGGGCGGCGAGGCGGGCGTCGGCGTCCGCGATCTGGTCGCGGTACGACGCCGCAACGGAGGCGAGCGCCCGGAGCTGCTTCTCGGAGAGCCGCTCCGGCTCCCTCTCCGCCTGCTCGCGCAGCGAGGCCACGAACTCCCGGTCGTCGAAGGCGCGCTTCCCCTCGCCCTTCGGGGCGCGCCACTCCCTCACCTCGTCCAGGAGCGGGAAGAGCGACGTGAAGCGGGCGGGGTCCGGCGGCGGCTCCTTCGCGGCGTCGAGCCATCCGAGGAACTTCGCGTAGAACTCGGAGAGCATCCTCCCCTCCGTCTCCGCCCCGCTCTCCACCCGGTCGAGCTCGCCCTCCATCTGCGCCGTGTACCCGACGTCGAACATGGCGGGCATGCGCGCGACGAGCCAGTCGCACACGAGCATCCCCCGCTCGAGCGGCACGAGCTTCCTCTTCTCGGTCTTCGCGTACTCGCGCGTCTTCAGCGTCTCGATCGTCTGGGCGTACGTCGACGGGCGCCCCACGCCGTTCTCCTCGAGCGCCTTGATGAGAGAGGCCTCGGAGTAGTGCGTCGGGCCCTTCGTCTGCTTCTCGTCGCAGAGCCACTTCCGCACCTCGAGCCTCTCGCCCTTCGCGACGTCCGGCAGGTAGGCGACCTCGTCGGAGTCCTCGTCGTCCTCGCCGTCCTTCGTCTTCTTCCGGAGCGAGAGCTTCATGACCCTGAGGAAGCCCTCGAAGTCAACCGCCGTCGCCGAGGCGGTGAAGCCGTACTCGTGGGCGAGGCCGCCTCCGGCGGGGCACACGCCGTCGGCGCGGCGCTCGGGCCTGCGAGCGGAGAGCGCCAGCGTCTTCACGGTCGTCTTCGCGTCCGCCATCTGGCTTGCGACGAAGCGGCGCCACACGAGGTCGTAGAGCTTGAGGTCCGCCCCGTCCATCCCCGCCTCCGCCGCGCGCTCCGGCGAGAGGGAGACGTCGGTCGGGCGTATCGCCTCGTGCGCCTCCTGGGCCTCGACGCCGGCCTTGGCCTTCGCCGAGAAGAAGTTCGGCCTCTCGGGGTAGAACTCGGGCCCGCACTCCCTCTCGATGAACTCCCTGGCGGCCGCGCGGGCCTGCTCGGAGACGTTCACGGAGTCCGTGCGCATGTACGTGATGCGGCCCTGCTCGTAGAGCGCCTGCGCGGTCCTCATCGTCTTGCCGGGCGACATGCCGAGCACGCTCGACGCGGCCTGCTGCAGCGTGGAGGTGGTGAACGGCGGCAGAGCGTGGCGCGACTTCGGCTGGAGGCGCACGTCGTCCACGAGCAGCTCCGCCCCCTCGAGGTCCCTGAGCAGCCGCTCCGCCGCGTCCCGCTCCCGGACGTCGGGCCTCTCGCCGTCCAGGCGGGCGAGCTTCGCGACGAACGTCCTCCCGTCCCCCGCCTTGAGCGCCTCCGCCCCGAGGAGCTGGTACGTCTCGGGGACGAACGCGTCGATCTCGCGCTGGCGGTCGACGAGCAGGCGCAGGGCGACGGACTGCACGCGGCCCGCGGAGAGCGTGCGGCTGTTCGCGCAGTTCACGCTGCGCCACAGGAGCGGCGAGACCTTGTAGCCGACGAGGCGGTCGAGGATGCGGCGCGCCTGCTGGGCGTCCACGAGCGGCATGTCGATGTCGCGCGGCGCGGCGACGGCCTTCAGCACGGCGGACTTCGTGATCTCGTTGTAGGTCACGCGGTGAAACGGCTTGCCCGCCGCCACGGGGGAGAGCACCTCCCTCAGGTGCCAGGCGATCGCCTCCCCCTCGCGGTCGGGGTCGCTCGCGAGATAGACCTCGCCGGAATCCTTCACTGCCTGCTTCAGCTCCGCGACGACCTTCTTCTTGTCGGGGGAGACCTCGTACGTGGGCGTGAAGGTCCACTCGCGCTCGCGCCCCTCCACCGGCTCTATCCGGATCGCCAGCCCCCCCTTCTTCGGGAGGTCCCTCACGTGCCCCACGGACGACTTCACCGTGAAGTCCCCCCCGAGGTACTTGCCGATCGTCTTCGCCTTCGCCGGCGACTCCACTATCAGAAGCTTCTTCATCATCTTGTCCCCCGTGCCTGCGCCCGCCAGACGCGGCGGTGCCTCCTGTTCGAGACCATGCGCGACGCCGCCACGAGCGCGCACGTGAACACGAGCATTAGCGTAGAGAGCGAGTTGATCACGGGCATCTGGCGGGAATGCTTGATCATCGAGTATATCTTGAGCGGCAGCGTGTCCGCGCCGGGGCCCGTCACGAAGAACGTGATCACGAAGTCGTCTATCGACAGCGTGAAGGCGAGCAGCCCGCCCGCGACGATCCCGGGCAGGAGGATCGGGAGCGTGACCTTGAAGAACGCCTGCCACGGCGACGCGCCGAGGTCGTAGGCGGCCTCTATCACGCGGTCGTCGAAGTCCTGGAGGCGCGCGAGCACGGTCATCGTGACGTACGACACGCAGAACGTGACGTGCGCCACGAAGATCGTGAGCATCCCGCACCCGACGCCGAGGGCGGTGAACATCATCAGCAGCGATATGCCCATGAGTATCTCCGGCATCACGAGCGGCGTGTAGATGAGGGCGTAGTGCGCCGCCTGGAGACGCCCCCTCCACCGGTGCAGGGCGATCGCCGCCGTCGTGCCGACCACGCAGGAGGCGACGGTCGCCGCGGCCGCGATCACGAGCGAGCGCTGGAAGGCCATCCATATCTCGCGGTTGGCGGACGAGAAGAGGCTCACGTACCACTTCGTCGTAAACCCGGCCCACTCCCCGCCGTACCTCGAGAGGTTGAAGGAGTTGAGGATCAGAACAACTATCGGGAGATAGAGGAACGCCATCACGACGGCGAGCGCCACGACGCAGAACTTGCTGTGCCTCATGCCGCCCCCCCGCTGAGCTTGCGCGCCGTCGCGGCGGCGAGGCGCCTCTCCTCGCGCTCGTCCTGGCGCTTCATCCACCACGCGACGCACGCGAGCGGCACGAGCACCGAAAGCCCCGTGACCGCCGCCAGGGCGGACGCGTGCGGCAGGTTCCGGTCGGGGAACGTGCGCTGGTATATCTTGTTGCCGATGAGCTCGGAGTCGCGCCCGCCGACGAGGTCGGGGATAACGTAGGAGCCGATGGCCGGTATGAACACCATGAGGACCGCCGAGATGACCCCCCTCTTCACCCCGGGGAGGAATATCTTGCGGAAGGCGAAGAGGCCGCGCGCGCCGAGATCCCGCGCCGCCTCGAGCAGGGAGAAGTCGAACTTCTCGGCCGCCGTGTATATGGGCATTATCGCGAACGGCAGGAACGAGTACACCGACACGGCCAGTATCGCGCCGGAGTTGTAGTTGAGCATCGCGTCCCGGCCAACGATCCCCATCGCGACGAGGGCGTGCTGCAGGAAGCCCTCGGGGTTCAGAAGCGTCCTCCAGGCGAACACCCTCACGATGAAGCTGGTCCAGAACGGCAGCATTATCAGCCCCGCGACCACCGCCCGCCACTTCACGGTCATGCGCGCTATCGCGTACGCGCACGGCAGCGACAGCACGATGCAGATGAAGGTCGTCGCCGCCGATATCCAGATGGTGCGCCAGACGATCTCCTTGTAGGGGGTGCGCAGGACGGCGTTCCACGTCTCGAGCGTTATGCCGGAGGAGAAGCCGCCGTCCGCGCCCGGGGCGTGGAACGCTATGCCGAGCACGATGAGCGTGGGCACCACGAAGAACAGCGTCAGCCACAGCAGGGACGGCAGAGTCGTAAGTACTTCGGTATAGCTCCTCTTTTTCACAGGCCGCGAAGTATACCACATAAGCGAACCGCGGCGCAACGCGCCCCTACCGCACGGAGATCTTCCCGATCGGATAGATGCGGTCCGCCCCGCCCTCGAGCGGCAGCGCGACCACCGCCGTGCCGTCGAGCCGTCCGACGGAGACGGAGAGAGTGTAGGCGCCGGGCCTGAGGAGAGAGACGGTGCGCCCGGGGTCGTTCCGCCCGTTGCGCCGGCACCAGTTCAGGATCATGTCGTTCCCGTTGTCCGGCACCTCCGCCGTGTAGCCGAACGTGCACGAGGACTCCAGCGCGACGGGATGCTCCACGCCGTCCCACTTGGGCCTCAGGCCGCGGAAGTCGAAGGTGTCGTCGGTGGACCTCCAGCATACCACGCCCTTCCCGTCCACGAGGTTCCACGTCACCGCACCTCCCGCGTAGCACGGCGCGACGCCCACGTTGACCCACGTGGATCCGATCGTCACGCGCTCGCCCGCCCGGACCTCGCGAGGATGCCTCACCTCGCGCAGCTCGAAGCGGTAGCCGAGCCGGTTCGCCGTCTCCTTCCAGACGTGCCTGTTCAGCTCCCACACGAGGTCGGGGAACCCGTGCACGCCGAGGTAGCTGGCGTGGTACGCCTCCACGCACTTCAAGAGCTTCTCCGGATACCACGCGTTCCTCTCCAGCCGGCGCGTGATCTGCCCGGTCTCGAGGATGACGGGCGTCGTCTCCGCGAACTTGCGCCCGAAGGCGTCGCTCATCCAGGGATGCTCCTTGCTGCACATGATCGAGTCGTCCCGCAGCCCGATGCCGAGCGAACGGCAGTAGGCGAGGATCGGGTGGTCGGCGAGAGGCCTTCCGTCCCCGTCCTTGAGCCAGCCTCCGCCGCCAACGTCGTCGGATATGACGAGGTACGTGTTCGGCATGGCCCTGCGCAGCAGGTCGATGTGCAGCCTGGCGATCCGCATGAACTCCTCGGGACGCTCGCTGCGCAGCCTGGCAAGCGTCCGGCTGTGCCCCTCGCCGAAGAGGCCGAACGACCCGACGTCCACGAAGGCGACGTCCTCGCAGCCGTCGTACCTCGCCGCGAACGCCCGGTAGAAGCCCTCGAGCTTCGCGAGCAGCACGGGGTCGTCCCACTCCGGCTCCCAGCACGGCGCCGCGCCCTCCCTGTAGAGGTAGTCGTGCCCCTTCGCCCCGGCGTCGCGCACCCACTGGGGCGTGGAGTCCACCGAGATGTTCATGATCGAGATGCGGATGCCGATCTTCTTGCCGGCGCGGATCCAGGGCTGCATCCGCCCGTCGAGGAGGTCCCACCTGAACACGCCCTCCTGCGGCTCCACGTACGACCAGGGCAGGCGCAGGTAGGCGACCGTCGTCCCGGGCATCCAGTCGAGGACGTCCCCCGGCTCCTGCTGCGCGCCGTACGCCCAGAGGCGCCCGGAGTAGAAGAAGTGGATCATCCCCATGCCGGGGTTGCAGAGCACCTCGTCCGTCGCCCTGGGCGCGACGCGCGCGACGCCGCCCCTCGCCGCCGCGCCGTCCGCCGGCCCAGGACCCGCGGCGGCGATCCCGGCGATCGCCGCGGCGGCGACGGCGCAGGCCGCCGAGGCCTTCCGGGCGTTCAGTCTGTCAAGCAGTCTCTTCCTGAATTCCATGCGCGCGATTATACCAAAGCGGCGGCTCACGCGCCGCGCGGTTAGGCGTTGCCCTCTCCTTTTCCACACTTCTACACGGCTAAACCTCCCGCCCGCAAATCATCGTTAGTTGGCAGTTGGCAGTTGGTAGTTGGCAGTTGATAGTTGGTAGGGCGCGATGTCCTCGGCACCTCAACTCCTCAACTTCTCAACCCCTCAACTCCTCAACTTCTCAACCCCTCAACTTCTCAACTCCTCAACTTCTCAACTTCTCAACTTCTCAACCCCTCAACTTCTCAACTTCTCAACTCTTGCAGTTGGTAGGGCGGGCGTTCCACCGCCCGCCGCAAATCGCAAATCTCTCCCTCCCTACCAACTATCCTCTACCATCTACCAACTACGCGCGGCCGGAAAACGCGAACCGTGATATAATGTCCGCATCGCAGCAAATGTATCGCAACCCATCAATGACGAAAGGCTACCCAGAATGACAGCGCTCGTGCTCGCCGCCGCCATGGCCCTCTCCCCGCAGGAGGCCGAACTCAGGGCAAAGCTCCCCGAGGTCTTCGCGAGGTCCGCCGCCCACTACAAGGCGCTCGACGCCGCCGTGACCCCGCTCATGCGCAACGCCAGGGGCGAGGCGCAGATCCCGCAGGGATGGAAGAAGTGGAAGACGGGACGGGACGAGTACGACATGCGCGACGTCTACTGGTGGACGAGCGGGCATTTCGCCGGCTCGCTCTGGCTCCTCTACGAGGCGACCGGCGACGCGCTCTTCCGCGACCGCGCGCTGGCGTGGACGGAGATCCTCGAGCCCGTCGCCGACTACGACGGCAACCACGACGTCGGCTTCATGATGTACTGCTCCTACGGCAACGCCCGCCGTCTGCTGAAGACGGACAGGTTCGACGCCCTGCTCGTGCGCACCGCCGCGACGCTCTCGCGCCGCTACTCCGATTCGCTCGGGCTCATCCGCAGCTGGGGCAGGCTCGACGAGAAGAAGAACTTCCTCGTCATCCCGGACAACATGATGAACCTCGAGATCCTCGAGTTCGCCTCGAAGGCCTCGGGCGACCCGCGCTACGACCGGATCGCGCGCAGCCACGCCACGAAGACGATGGCGAACCACTTCCGCGACGACGGCGGCACGTACCACGTGCTCAACTACGACCAGCGCCCGGGCTTCGCCGGCGCGGTGCAGGAGGTCCGGCGCGGCCAGGGCCTCTCGTGCCGCACCGCCTGGAGCCGCGGCCAGGCGTGGGCGATCTACGGCTACGCGATGATGTTCCGCGAGACGAAGGACCCCGCCTACCTCGCCTTCGCGCAGAAGGTCTCGGACTACGCGGTCGACCATCCGAACATGCCGGCGGACGGCATCCCCTTCTGGGACTTCGGCGCGCCCGGCGAGGAGCGCGACAGCTCGGCGGGCGCGGTCATGGCCTCGGGGCTCCTCGAGCTCGCCGCCTTCGTCGGCGGCGCGAAGGGCGCCGCCTATCGCGCCTTCGCCGTGAAGCAGCTCCTCTCGCTCGCCTCGCCCGCCTACTTCTCCGAGGGCGACGAGATCGGGCATTTCATTCTCAAGCACGGCGTCGGAAACAAGCCCGGAAACTCCGAGGTCGATACGCCGCTCAACTACGGCGACTACTACTTCCTCGAGGCGCTGCTGAGGTTCAGGGGAGACAAAACTCGGTAGGGACGGCGTTCCACCGCCGTCCGCGGCGGGCGGTGGAACGCCCGCCCTACCAACTACCAACAACCCACTACCAACTACCAACCACAAATGACAAAGGAGACCGAAAAATGAACAACACGAAACTGCTGGGCGCCCTGTGCGCGGCCGCGACGGTCCTGTCCCTTCACGGCGAGGGAGGGGGGTATGAGGACTTCGTGACCCTCACGGCGTCCGATTCCAATAGCCAGAGCTCCATGATCAGCGGGGACAGATGGTCCGACGGCCTCGCGCCCTCCTCCGGCAAGGACTACTACGTGCCCTACGGCCTTGACATCCGCACGGAGAACAAAAAGTACACCGAATACTACGAGTTCCCGGGCCAGACCCTGGCCTGCGCCGGCACCCTGTACAACATCCTATCGGGGTACAAGGGCTTCGGCGTCAGGGATCTGAGGATGCTCCCGGGGTTCGTCTACCACCAGTCAAGCATGAACTTCGTGGGCAGGACGGACGGCTCAGACGTGTGGACCGTCGAGGGCACGGCGGACGAGCCGGCGCGATTTTCGATTCTCTTCGCATATGGCGCCAACTCCGTCCCGTTCTATCCCAAGTTCAAGGCGGGGAGCGACGCCGTGCTCGAGGCGTTCCGCAAGAGCAACCCCTTCTCGAAGGAATGGTTCGTCGGAAGGCCTTACACCTACTACACGCCGGACAAGATGATCCAGAAGATGTGCGGCAGCTTCGAGGAGTTCTACGGCACGTTCCGCATCGCGACGAACGCTGCGGTCGCCGTGACCTCCGGCATGAAGTCGATGCCCGGCACATTCGAAGTCAAGGGCGGCGGCGCCCTGCGCAACGACATGACGAGCGGCTCGTTCACGGTTGGCGCGCTGAACGTCCACGAAAACGCGTCCGTCTACTTCACGCTCTCCTCGTCCGGCGGCACCTGCTCGTACACGATCACGAACGCCCTCGTCACGGAGGCGGGCAGGCCCTGGAAGATCAGCTTCGAGTCCAGCACCTCGGACGACTGCGACATCAGCGCCGCCCTGGCCTCCGGAACGATGAACCTCAAGCTCTTCACGCTCTCGGGCGCGGCGGCGCAGTCCATGCCGGACCTCTCGGGCGCGATCATCGACGCAAGGCCCGTGTCGGAATGCGTGACTCTTTCCGTGAGGGACGAGGGGGACGGCGGCAAGGGCGTGTATCTCTCATCCTCCGATTCGTTCATCGCGATGACCAACGCATGCGGTTCGACGCAGTTCGCGCAGAGCGCGTTCTCTTCCGCGAACGGATCCTACTGGTCCACGGGCGAGGTGCCAACCCCCGAAAGCGCGGCCGGGAAGACGCTCTACGCGGCGAAGACCATCCTGTTCAACGCATACCTTGTGGACGGGAACAGGCACTTCGACTTCCCGGAGACGAAGCTCTTCGTCTCGAAGAAAACGAGCGTCTACATGCAGGCCAGCAGCGCGGCGTTCAAGGAGATCCGCCTCCTTGGCGGGAACACGGTCCTCACCTACTCCGGCTCGTACGCCGGCGACGCCGTGCTCGACGCCGCCACGGGCTACAGGATGGCGGATCTGGAAAGCCCGATTTGCTCGGACGGCACAGGCGGCAACACGTTCTGCTCGTACCAGAAGTTCGGCCACCTCCTGCGGAAAGGCATCTCGGGCGCGAACACGGTGACCTTCACCACCATGAAGAACCACCAATCGCCGTTCGGATGCGCGGCGCTGGAGGGCGACAGCTCCGCCTTCGCCGGCGAGCTCCGGTTCGAGACCCCCACGTTCGCCGCGGTGGAAGGCAAGTACGCCGCCTGCCCGGACGAGTCCACCAAGCGCTTCTTCACGGCGACGTTCAGCAGCGGGGCGAACTTCGGCGGCGTCTACGGCGGCGCGGGCGCCAGCGCCTGGCGCAGCATCTACGTGAACGGGCACACGCTCATGGTGATGACGAACGACGTGGAGATCGTCGAGCCCACGCGCACGATGTTCGTGGACGACTGCGGCAGGTTCGAGGTCGCGGAGGGGAAGACGTTCTCGCTCGCCGCGCCGCTCACGCTCAAAGGCGAGCTCCGCAAGACGGGCAAGGGCCGGATCGCGCTCAACGGGGAGGCGCGCTTCGCGAACGCCGACAACCCCGACCCGCTCGCCGGCACGAACGTCTTCAACGTGGTGGATGGCGAGGCGATGTTCAGCGGCGTGAACTCCGCGAACGGCCTGGCGATCACGTTCTCCGAAGGCGCGAAGCTCGCGGTCGACCCCGAGTCCGCCGCCGCGAAGTCCGCGACCGGCTTCCTCGCGACGCGCTGGGCGACTCCGCTCGCGTCCACGGCGGCGGACGGGCAGATCCTCGTCGCGCTCGCGCCGAAGACCGGCTTCGTCCCCGAGGTCACATTCTCCGTGCCGATCTGCACCGTCCCGGCCGCCGCCGCGCAGTCCCTGTCCTTCAGACCCCTCAGGTACGGGAAGCACTCCGGCCGGGTCCGCGCCGTGGAGAACGCGGACGGCACCGTGACGTTCGTCGCGGACTACATAAGGAAGGGAATGGTCGTGACGGTGAGGTGACGATGATTTATGATTTATGATTTACGATTTGCGATTTGAGATAGTACATTTCTACACTTCTACACGGCTAAATAATTCAATCCCTAAATTTCCCAAATGCAATCGTAAATCGGAAATCGAAAAATCATAAATTCCAACTACCAACTACCAACTCATGAAACCAAATACAGCAATCGCGCTTGCGCTGGCCCTCGCGGCCGGCGCGGCATTCGCAAGGACGCAGTGCAAGTTCATGCCGTGCAGCAAGGCTCGCGTGGCTGAGATAGCGGAGATGCTCCCGGAGAGGCCCGGCATTCCGGGGGCGCACGTCTCGAACCGCGCCGTGTGGGACCGCCTCGCCGCGACCAAGCGCGGACGCGACGTCGTGAAGGGAGCCGAGAAGCTCCTGGAGGAGCCGATACCCGCGTGCCCCGACGAGCTCTTCCTCGAGTTCTCCACGCCGGGCAACGGCAACCGCACCCACTACGAGAGGCCGTTCTTCAGGCGCGAGGCGGGACTGAAGCACCTCACGCTCGGCGAGTGCCTCGAGAACAAGGGACGCTTCATTCCGAGGATATCGAACTACCTGCGCACGATCTGCTCCGAGCGCACGTGGTGCATGCCGGCCCACGACGCGGAGCTGAAGGCGTTCCGGGGCGAGCGGCAGAACGTGGACCTCGGCGCCCAGTCCAGGGCCCTCGCCTGCGCGATCGCCGTCCACGCCCTCCGCGGACGTCTCCCGGAGGACGTGGAGAGGCTCGCGCGCTCCGAGCTCGAGCGGCGCGTGTTCGCCCCGCTGCGCAGGCTCTTCTCGGACACCCGGGCCACCCGCGCGGCAGCCCCGCACTGGTGGTTCCAGGGCCCGGCGAACTGGACCGCCGTGTGCCACTCCGGCGTGACGCGCGCCGCGCTCGCGGTGCTCGAGGACCGCGCGGACCGCGCCCTGTTCGTCGAGGCGGCGGAGCGCTCGGCTAGGACGTTCATGACGGGCTTCACGGACGACGGCTACTGCTCCGAGGGCATGGGCTACTGGAACTACGGATGGGGACACTTCCTCAACCTCACCCTCGCCGTGCGCGAGGCGACCGGCGGCATGGTGGACTTCTGCGCCACGCCGAAGGCGCGCAAGGTCATGGAGTTCGGCACGGGCGCCCTTCTCTTCGGCGAGACCGCCCCGGACTTCGCGGACGGCGGCGGCAATCTGGACCGCCGCGCGCTCCAGCTCGGCCACCTGATCTGGCCAGACCTCCCCATGACGCGGAACGCCCTGGAGCGCGAGCCGCTCGACGGCGGGATCGGCTACACCGTGCTCATGGACTTCGGGCAGTGGGACGGCGCTCCGGCCCCGGCCGACGCGGCGTACCCGCCCCGCACGGAGTTCCCGGACGCGCAGATGTGGGTGATGCGCCCCGGCGCGAGCTCCACCCCGTTCGCGTTCGCGGTCAAGGGCGGGCACAACGACGAGTTCCACAACCACAACGACGTGGGCTCGTACACGCTGTACGCCTGGGAGTCGTGGGCCTCGGGCGACGCCGGCGGCACCCAGTACACCGCCAAGACGTTCGGCCCCGAGCGCTACACGATACCGATGCTCAACTCCTACGGGCATCCCCTTCCCGTGCTGAACGGCGCACTCCAGTCCAAGGGCGCCCAGTACGCCGCGAAGACGCTCGGAGCGAGCTTCACCGAGGACCGCGACGTGGTGTCGCTGCAGCTCGCCGGCGCGTACGACGGCGCGAAGTCGAAGGCGAAGTCTCTCGTGCGCACGTGCACGTACGACCGCAGGGAGAGGTTCGTCTCGATCTCGGACGCGGTGGACTTCAAGGGCAAGGGCAGGTTCTCGGTCGCGATCGTCACCGACGGGACGCTCGAGAAGTCGCCCGACGGCGGCTGGCTTCTCGCGCTCTCCGGAAAGGCCGAGGGGCTCAAGGTCCGGGTGGACATCGACGCCGGCGGCGAGCCGTTCACCGTCTCGCCCGCGGAGCGCATCGAGAACGAGCCGCGCATCTCCCCGAACCGCTACGCGATCACGCTCTCCAGCCCGGTCAACGCCGCCACGGTCACGGTGAAGTACAGCGCGAGGTAGTCGCGGCCATGGCATAATCCCGCGCATGAAGAGAAACGGCGCACGCGAACACGACGAAGAACACCGTGTTGGCAAAGCCGATCTGCAGGTCGTTCAGCCCGAGCTCCTCCTGGATCGGGATCGTGAGGAGCCCGAAGAGCACGCGGTCCGCCTGCGAGAAGAAGAACGCGAGCGAGAGGAGGCCGAGCATCAGCCACTTGTAGTTCTTTCCCATCACGAGATCCCCTCCCCCCCCCTCAGGCGAGGTTGCAGTCCGGCTCGCGGCGGCAGAGGCGCGTGCCCGCATCCCAGAAGCTGCGGCATGTCATCAGCTTGAGCGCGCCGCGGCCGAGGGGCGCGCGGTCGTACCTGAGGCCCTCCTCGACGAGCCCCTTGAAGAAGCGCGACTCCTCGTCGTGGAGGCTCGTGCCGCGCCGCCCGTAGAAGCAGCCCGGGAGCGCCTTCCACTCCATCCGCCCGTCCTCGCGCAGCACCTGGAAGAAGCCGGGCGCGCTGTAGCCCGGCAGGTCGTAGTGCGTCTCCAGGCAGTGCATGAACGACGTGCGCGCGAACGGGCTGCCGAAGTGCAGGATCTTCCCGTCGAGGAGCTCCATGACCTTGTAGGGCGCGGAGTTGTCCGAGAACGGCGCCTCGTCCGCCGCCTGGTAAGAGAGGATCTCCTCGGCGCGCGGGCCGATGCCGGCCCAGGAGTGCGAGATGTGCGCGCCGCGCGGCGCGTCCGGATAGAGGCGCATGAACTCGAGCGGGATCGCGCCCACCCACTTCACGGCGCCGCTCGCGCGGGCCGCGCGGTCGCTCGGCCTGTGGTCCCAGCGGCTGCTGACCGCGCCGTTGAGGAAGCACTCGGAGCGCTGGAACGTGGGGAAGAAGAGATGCCCCTTCTCGCCGACCGCCTCGCGAAGCGCCTCGACGACCGTCCTCGCGCCGCCGACGATCCGCCCGCACGCCGAGAGCGACGAGTGCACGAGCAGCGCGTCGCCCGTCCTCACGCCTACGGCCCCGAGCGCGGAGAGGATCGCGTCGCGGCCGATCTCTGGGTCGCAGGACCGGTCGCGCCTCGCGGGCTCCGGCGGCGGCGCGAACGAGAGCGCGCCGTCGTCCCCGACCGCGACGCAGTAGCCTAGCTCGCCCCTCGAGGCCCAGGAGCGCAGGCGCACGCCCTCGCGCGGAGCGACGGCGAAGGCCATGAGCCCCGCGTGGCGCTCGCGGTCGTAGACGAGCGCCGGCGCCTCGTCCGGCCTCTCGAAGAACGCCTCCGACCAGTCGCTCACGAACCCCGCCGCGCCGCATTCGCGCAGCGCGTCCAGGTGGAGGTCGGAAAGGTCCGTCCCCGGCTCCAGGATGACGAGCGCGCCGCGCGCGTCCTCGCCCGCGAGGAACCTCGCCTCGCTCAGCAGCTTCATCGACTTCATGTCTCTACACCTTCTCCTTGGGCAACTGCAAAGCCTCGTGAATCTGGCAGGGCTGGCGTTCCATCGCCAGCCGCGGACGGCGGGTTTCGCAATCGCTTCTCCATAGAAAACGGACGCGATTATAGCCGAACGAACGATCCGCCACAAGGCGAACGCCTATCTTTTCAAACAACAAATCCTCACACATCAAACATCGCGGTGCCATGGGAGACGTGCGCATGGCCCTGCGGGACTACGCCCCGCCTCGACGACGGCGTTCAGCGCCGAAATCTCTTCGCCGTCACGGCGCGACCGCGCGATTAGACGCAGGATTTCGGACTGGAAAGCGGTGACAGCCATTGGCGGATCCTTCCTGCGCGCTTGTAGGCGGCGAGGTCACCATAGTTCTCGATGCTGCGCAGGACGTAGCCGAGCTGCGTGAGGCTCGTCGGATGCGAGCAGTCCGGCATCGACCAGAGGCACATGCTCTGGTAGTCGGAGACGAGAGACTGATACTCCGTCGAGTTCACTATGGCTTCCAAGTTCATGTCGCACATTACACCACATTTCCGCGCTCCGCCGCCGGACGCGGAAGCGCTACGTTCGCACGGACGATATATCGCGCGCGCCGAGGAGCGACATCACGAGGCGGTCTACGCCGAGCGCGACTCCCGCCGCCGACCCGATCGACCCGAGCGACGAGAGGAAGTCCTCGTCGATCGGATAGTCGGCCTCGCCGAGCGCCCTCCGCTCTTCCCTCGCCGCCAGGAAGCGGCGGCGCTGCTCGTCAGGGTCGCAGAGCTCCGTGAAGCAGTTGGCTAGCTCCATGCCGTTCCAGTAGAACTCCCACCGCTCGGCGACCGACCACGGCGGGCGCGGGGCGCCACGCCCTACCGGCGGCATGGTCGGCGGGCGCGGGGCGCCACGCCCTACCGGCGGTAGGGTCGGCGTTCCACCGCCGACCGAGACCTTCGCGAGGGACGCCGCCTGCGGCGGGTAGTCCACGAGGAACACGCCGCCGCCCATCTCCCCGAGCCCCGGCTCGATCTTCGTCGCCATGTCGAAGTCGAAGCGGTCCTGGTCCCACGCGCCATTCCAGGGGTCCCACCCGGCGAAGCGCAGGTACGCCTCGCGCACGGAGATCTCCCGGAAGGAGGCGCATGGGACGGGAGAGACGGAAGAGAGAGACCTCATCAGCGCCTTCAGATCCTCGGCGATGTCGCGGTACGTCGCGCCGAGCCGGTACCACTCGAGCATCGTGAACTCGGGGCTGTGTCGCGAGCCGCGCTCCCCCTCCCGGAAGCACGGGCCGATCTGGTAGATCCTGTCCATCCCCGCGGCGAGCAGCCTCTTCATCTGCAGCTCGGGCGACGCGCGCAGGTATCCGCCGTCCCGGCATGGCGGACAGTCTATGTGCGGCTCCGGGGCCGGGGCGGCGATCCGCACCGGAGTGTCCACCTCAACGAAGCCGCGGTCGTCGAAGAACGCGCGGACCGTCCGCACGATCGCCGCCCGCGCGCGCATGGCGTCGGGCAGGGAGAGCGATCCGCCGTCCATCGCCGGCTCACTCATAGCGCGCGAGGTGCCTGGAGAGGATCCCGGCGAGGCGCGTCTCGAGCCAGGGCGTCACGTGCCAGTAGTCGCGCAGGGCCAGGTACTCCGAGACGGCGCCGGCCTGGCCGGACTTCACGCCGCTCTCGCACCTGAGCATCACGTTGCGGGCGGTGGCGTCGGGCGAGACGAACTCCACCACCTGCGCGCGGTAGCCCAGCACGCGCATTATCATCGCGCGGAAGGAGTCGGTCAGCAGGTCGCAGAGGCGCTCGCGGAGGATGCTCTGGCGCAGGAGGCCGGAGAAGTCCGTGCGCGCGGCGGCGCCAGAGGCGAGGGCCTTCTGCAGCTCGTGCTGGCAGCACGGTGCGCTCAGCACGTAGCGGGCGTTCCACTCTACGCCCCGCGCGAGCGCCTCGTCCGTCGCGGTGTCGCAGGCGTGGAGGGACACCACGAGGTCCACGGGGCCCTGGCAGCACGAGGAGAGGTCGAACGCGGAGAGGTCCGCCTCGGCGAAGGTCACGCGGTCCGCGACGTCGAGCCTCTCGGCCATCTCCCTCGCGGCGGCGATCACGTCCGCCCGCCTGTCCACGCCCACCACGCGCACGTCCCCGAAGCCGCGCGCGAGCGTGAGGTAGAACCAGAGCGAGATCGTGAGGTATGCCTTGCCGCAGCCGCAGTCGACCACGGTGAAGGGCCTCCCCGGCTCCTCCCTCACGGTCTCGCCGACTATGCGCAGGAACTCGTTCACCTGGTCGTACTTGCCGCGCATGGACGCCCTGACGCGCCCCTCGCCGTCCGCTATCCCCGTCGCCCGCAGGAGCGCGGAGGAGTCGAAGGACGTGAGCGGCAGGCGCTTGACGCGGTCGTGCGGCATCACGGTCGCGTCGCGGCTCATCTTCGCGGAGCGCGACACGAGGGCGCGCCCCTTGCGGGTCACGCGCACGTGCAGGTCGCCCTCGGCGGTGATGAGGTGCAGGTCGCGCGCGCCCTTCTGCGCGATGATCTCCTCGAGGCCTCGGGCGGCGCCGGCGGCGTCGAAGTTCTTCACGCTCACCTGTCCCTCGTCGGTCATCTCGGCCTGGAACTTGCGCACCCCGCCGATCGACACGGGCCTCATCGATATCTTGAACGTCTTGCCGTTGCGGCGCACGGTCTGGACGATCTTGATGAAGCCGTCTCCCTTCACGCGGGCGCGGATCTCGTCCTGAAGGCCGCTCTCGAGCTCGAAGCGCTCCATGGTCCCTCCCCGCCTCAGACCCTGAACATCCGCTCGTAGCGCGGCATCGGCTCGAGGATTCCGCCGGACTTCGCGTACCAGTCCGCGTCGCACTCGAACACGCCGCGCTCCGTGCGCGTCCAGTGGGCGTCCGGATGCGCGAGGTCCCGCCGCATCGTCTCCCAGTTGCGGAAGTTCTGGTGCCCGTTCGTCTCCACGAGCCCGAGGCCGCCGATCCCGGGGAACGCGGGGAGGCGCGCGGCCACCGCCTTGTTCCACTCGACGAGCGCCGGGCAGACCGTGAGGTCGGCGCAGAAGCACGGCACGCCCCTCTCGAACGCGGCCTGGGCGATCTTCATGGACATGGACATCGTCTTCGCTATCGGCTTCAGGGCCATCGCGCGATAGCCCATCGAGATCCTGTCGAGGGCGTCCTTCACTGTGTGGGCGGACTCGTCTGCGGCGAGGCGCAGCGGGATGTCGTTCACGTCCACCTCCGCGTGCTCGTCGAACGGCTCCTCGATCAGCGCGACCTGGCCGTACGCGCCGATCTTCTTCAGGTGGTCGATGAACCTGAGGAGCGTCTCCTTCCTCTCGTAGCGTCCGTTCGCGTCGAAGTAGTAGGGCAGCCTGCCGCTCTTCGTGTACGGCGTGCGGCAGTCCTTCAGCACGGCGTGTATCTGCGAGACGCGGGCGCAGTCCCTGGCGAGCATCTCCTCCTGCGTGCCGGGCTGGCCGATCTTGATCTTCATGAAGAAGTAGCCGGAGTCGACGGCCGCCTTGATCTCCGCCGGCGGCACCTTGTACGAGAAGAGCGGAATGGAGGCGCACTTCGAGTGGCGGCTCGAGAGCGCGGGCCTGCAGTCGCCGGGGATCATCTCGTCGAACGACCCGAGCCCGTTCTCGCGGGCGAAGAGCACCCATGCGGCGTTGTCCACCGAGACGAGCGCGTTGAGCGCGAACGTCGCGCGCAGGCGCGGGTTCGCCGCCACCCGCCTGCCGTACTCCCACACCTGCGGCCAGAGCCAGGCGTTGAGCTCCACCGGGGACGTGAAGGTCCTGCCCTCGAGGAGCTTCAGCGCGCGCTGGGTCATCGCGAACATGATCGCGTTGCCGCCCGCCTCGGAGTTCGCCGCGAACACGCTCGCGTCGCTCCACAGGCAGCTCTGCGTCCCAAGCCCGATGCCGAACTTGCCGGTGGAGGACTTCAGGCAGGACGCCACGATCCACTCCTCCGTGAGGTAGCCGCCCTTGAAGCCGAAGGGACGCACCATCGGCTCGCGCTCGAACAGGCAGTCCGTGGCCGCGATGGTGATCGGCCTGAACGCGCCGCCGCCGCCCGCCGAAGCGCCGGCCGAGGCGCATCCGCCCGCCGCCGCGGCCGCCGCCGCCATCGTCCCCAGCGCCAGGAACTCCCTGCGCCCGCACGCGCCCTCCGCAGGGCGCCCGCTCCTCTCCTCCATCACGTCTCCTCCTTCATTCATGCCTTTCACTGCGCCGTATTTTATCACAAGAGGCAATTGTGGGCGGAAGGTTTAGCCGCGTAAGGGCGCGACGTCCTCGGCGCGCCGAACTAACGAGGTTTTGCAATTGCCTCACAAGAGAGGCGGAGGAGGACGGACGGCGCCTCCGGGCCGGAGACCTTCGCGTCCTCCGAGACGCGGTAGCCCGGGATCCACAGCACCTCGCCCGTCCCCGCGTCCGCGACGACCGGCAGCGCGCGCCTCAGCGCGGGGGGGACCTTCGCCGTGACGAAGATGTCCTGCAGCTTGCGCCTGTGCGGGAATCCGCACGGCCTCATCCAGTCCCCGGGCCTCCACGCTCGCACCTCCAGGGTGCGGCCGCGCAGCGCCTCCTCCCCGAGGCTCGCCTCGGCGGGAAGGAGGCCGATGCGCTGGGGGGAGCGCACGAAGCCGGTCGAGCGGCTGACCTCGAGGCGGTATCGTCCGGAAGCCCCCCCCGGCCCCGCCGCCGCGCTCGCGCCATCCCGCGCCGGCGGCGGCGCGCTCCGGGGCGCGCCATCCCGTCGCGCCGCCTCGCGCAGGTACGCCGCGCTGCGGCAGATGTGCTCCACGATCTTCGGGTCGAGCTCGCGCCGCAGGAACGGGATCACCACGTGCCGCACCCGGTTGCGCATGATGGAGACGTCGGCGTTCGTCGAATCCTCGCGCCAGGCGATCCCCCTCCCGGCGAGGAACGCGCGCAGGTCGCTCCCGCGCACGTTCAGGAGCGGACGCACGAACGTGATGCCGCCCACGACGCTCACCGGGCGGAGCCCCGAGAGCCCCTCCGCGCCGGAGGCGCGCGCCAGGCGCATGAGGAACGTCTCCGCGACGTCGTCCATGTGATGCCCCGTGGCGATGCAGTCCAGGCGGTGGCGCCGCATGGCGTCCTCGAAGAAGGCGAGCCGCACGCGCCGGGCGGCCATCTCAATGGACTCCCCCCTCCGCCGGACGACCTTCGTGCGGAGCGCGTGGAACGGGAGCCCGAAGCGGGCGGCGAGGGCGCGGACGTGCTCGGCGTCGGCGGCGGACTCCTGGCGCAGGCCGTGGTCCACGTGCAGGACCGTCGCCTCGAATCCGTGCGATGCCTGGAGCCCGGCCATAAGCACGAGCAGGGCGGTGGAGTCCGCGCCGCCCGAGACGGCGAGGCCGACGCGGAGAGGCCGGGACTGGCCGCCCCCGGAAGAGGCCGTCGCCCCCCCGGCGTCGCCATTGCCCGTAATGCTCCCCGCCATCGAGTAGAGCCCCCCCCCTCAGACGATCAGCATGCAGTCGCCGTACGAGAAGAACCGGTACTCCTGCCTCACCGCGAGCGCATACGCGCAGAGGATGCGCTCGCGCCCGGCGAGGGCGGACACCATCATGATGAGCGTCGACTGCGGCAGATGGAAGTTGGTGAGCATGCAGTCGCACACGCGGAAGCGGTACGGCGGGTAGATGAAGATGTTCGACGCCCCCGAGCCAGCCCTCACAAGGGGCCTGTCCCCGCCGCAGGCGTCCGCCTCCCCTTCCGCGGCGACTGCCGCCGCGACCGTCTCGAGCGTGCGCACGGTCGTGGAGCCGACGCACACCACGCGGCCGCCGCGGGCCTTGCACTCGTTTATGGCGGCGGCGGCCTCGGGCGAGACCGAGAACGCCTCGAAGTCCATGTGGTGGTCCTCCACGTCCTCGGCCTTGACAGGACGGAACGTGCCCGGGCCTACGTGGAGCGTCACGGCGACGCGCCTAACGCCCTTCGCCTCGAGCGCGGCGAATATCTCGGGCGTGAAGTGAAGCCCGGCCGTGGGCGCGGCGACGGACCCAACGTGCCTCGCGTATATCGTCTGGTAGCGCTCGCGGTCCTCCCTCTCCTCCTCGGCGGTGCCCTCGCGCCGCACGTACGGCGGCACGGGCGTGTGGCCGAACTCCTCGAGGAGGTCCATCAGCGGACGGGAGCAGGCGAACTCCACCTGCCACATCCCGATTCCGGGGAGCGGCTTCAGGAGCGTGGCCCTCAGCTCGCCGCCCGGGCCGAACGACGCGACCTGCCCCTCGCGGCACTTGCGCCCGGACCCCACGATCACATTCCAGCGGAGGGTGTCCTGCGGGGCGTCCATGGACGGCATCGAGCCGTCCGCGTCCATCGGCGCGGCGCTGACCATGAGCATCTCGACGGCGCCGTGCGTGTCGGGCCATTCGCCGAGAAGACGCGCCGGGAACACCTTCGTGTCGTTGACGACGAGAAGGTCGTCCGCCGTGAGGTATTCGACGATGTCCGCGATGTGCCTGTGCTCGACCACGCCCGTGTCGCGGTGGAGCACCATCATCCTCTCGGTGCCGCGCCGCTCTGCGGGATGCTGCGCGATGAGCCGCTCGGGGAGCGGATACCAGAACTGCCTAGCCTTCATCCTCTGCGCTTCCACGATTTCGGAAGGCCCTCAGGCCTCGCCCGTCCTGCGAATGACGCGCTTGGCCTTGCCCTCGGTGCGCGGCAGGGAGCCGATCGGCACCACGTCGCCCTTCGGCAGGAAGCCGAGGCGCTCGCGCAGGTGCTTGGCTACGGTGTGGCCCGTCACGCCGGACTCCGCCTCCACGTAGATAGTCACGTCCGTCATCCCGTTCTTCTCCTCGAGGATGATCTGGAACTCGTCCGCGACTCCTGGGATCTCCTTCAGGGCCTGCTCCACCTGGCGCGGGTAGAAGTTCACGCCCTTCACGATCAGCATGTCGTCAGTGCGCCCCGTGATGCGGTCGATCCGGAGCGAGGTGCGTCCGCACTCGCACTTCTCGCGGCTCAGGATGCGCGTGATGTCGTGCGTGCGGTAGCGGATGATCGGCATTGCCTCGCGCGTGAGCGAGGTGAACACGATCTCGCCGTACTCGCCGTCCGGCAGCACCTTGCCCGTCGTCGGGTCGATGATCTCGGTGATGTACTGGTCCTCCCACACGTGGAGGCCCGAGTGGCACCTGCAGTCCTGGCCCGTGGTGCCGATGCCGCCGGTCTCGGTCATGCCGTAGATGTCGAAGCACTCGATGCCGAGGCGCGACTCGATGCGCCTCCTGGTCTCGTCCGAGAAGGTCTCGGACCCGAATATGCCCACCTTGAGATGCGGCAGGTCGCGCTCGCGCTCCGGGCAGGCGTCGAGCTTCTCGATGAGGCGCGGCACGTAGGAGACCACCGAGACGAACCCCTTCGTCCTGAAGTCCCGCATGAGGCGGATCTGGCGCTCGGTGTTGCCGGAGGAAGCGGGGATCGTGAAGAGCTGCGCCTTGCGCGCGCCGTGGTAGCAGCCGAAGCCTCCGTTGAAGAGCCCGAACGTGGGCATGATCTGCAGAGCGTCGCCCTTGCCGAGCCCGGCCATCGTGTAGCACCGCGCCATGCACTCGGCCCACTGGTTCAGGTCGTTCTTCGTGTAGGCCATCACCACGGGCGTGCCCGTCGAGCCGGAGGACATGTGGAACTCCATCAGGTCCTGGCGGTCCACGCAGCTCATCTTGAGCGGATACGCCTCGCGGAAGTCCTCCTTCGTGAAGAACGGGAGGCTCGCGAGGTCGTCGAGCGACCTCACCGCCTCGGGGTCTGGCACGCCGCCGCGCTTCAGGCGCTGGCGGTAGAACTCGTTCCCCCACGCCCGGCGGAGGCTCTTGCGAAGCCCCTCGAGCTGCACCCTCGCATACTCCTCGCGGCTCATGGTCTCGGCCGCGCGGTTCCAGTACTGTCCCTGTTCGCTCATATTTCGATGCCCCTGCTCAGTTCAAGCCAGTCCCCGTTCGAGAGGTCCTCGGCGCGCGCCGAGGACTCGATGATCCCCTTGAAGATGCTGCCCAGCTGCTTGCGGCGGTGCTCGAACGCCCTCTTCGTGAGGGCGCGGAACGTGCGCCTCACCCCGTCGTCCACGCCGTCGTTCCTGTGATGCCGCACGAGCCTCACCACGCTCGAGCCGATTTCGGGGCGCGGCCAGAAGCAGCTCGCCGAGACCTTGCGCACTATCGACACGTCGTAGTCGAACTGCACGCGCACCCCGGCGAGGCCGCGCACCTTCGACCCCTCGCCTGCCGCCAGGCGCTCCGCGACCTCCGTCTGCACCAGCGCGACCATCGCTTCGGGCGGGCGCGCGCGCTCGGCGAGCTCGATGAGGATGCGCGTGCCGGCCTGATAGGGGAGGTTCGAGACCATCAGGGGAAAGCCGTCGCACTCGCCGCGCTTTATGAAGTCGAGCGCGTCCCCGGCAAGCACCTCAAGCCCCTCCGGGCTCCCGAGCGCCCCCTTGAGGCGGTCCGCGAGGACCGGATCCTTCTCTATCGCCGTCACCACGCACCCGCGCGCAAGAAGCCCCTCGGTGAGCACCCCGAGCCCCGGGCCGATCTCCAGGCACCGCGCGCCCGTCTCGATCTGCGCGGCGTCGAGGATGGCCTCAAGCGCGTTCCGGTCGATGAGGAAGTTCTGTCCGAGCACGCGGTTCGGATGGAACTTGCTCCGGATGCACCAGTCCTTTACCTGCGATGGGCTTGTGAGGTTCATGGAGGAGAGGGGGGATTTACGATTTATGATTTGCGATTTGCGATTTATGATTTAGAATTCGCGATTTGTGGTTTACGATTTATGATTTGCGATTTACGATTTGCGATTTGTGATTTCCAAGCCTACACTTCTACACGACAAATAAATTAATAGATGTCAGCCCTCTCACCTTCTCACCTTCTCAACTTCTCAACAACCATAAATCATAAATCGTAAATCATAAATCATCCCCCCCTACCGACTCTCCGGCATCGGATACACCTTCACGAAGGCGTCTTCCCTGAGCCTCGCGATCCACTCGCCGTACGCCTTCTTCGAGGCTTCGCGGCGCACGTTCGCCGAAATCTTGCCGTACGCCTCGGCGAACGTCATCTCCCTGGCCTCCACGGCGGACTCCTTCTTCACGATGAAGCCCCATCCGTCAAGGTCGATCATCTCGGAGACCATGCCGGGGGCGAGCTTCGCGATCGCGGCGGCGATCTCCGGACGGAACGCCTCTTCCGGGTTGACGTCCTTCCACAGCCCGCCGTCCTTCGCGTGGGAATCCGCCGAGTGCAGCACGGCGAGGTCGGCGAAGCTCTTCCCGGCGGCGATCTCCTCCAGGATCTGGGAGGCGCGCGTCTTCACGCCCGCCACGCCGGAGCCGGGCGCGGGCGGCTTGAGGAGGATCACGCGCACCGTGGACTTCGGCTCCTCCCGGTAGCGTTCGGGGTGGTCCGCGTACTCCCTGCGCATGGCGGCGGGGGTCGCGGAGACGTACTGCTCGACCATCTGCTGGCGCATCCCCCGCACGATAAGGTCCTCCTTTATCGTGCCCCGGTACTCCGTCATCGGGATCCTGCTCCGGGCGAGCTCCTCCTCGAGCCTGTTCATGTCCCCGCCGAACATGTCGTGCACGATCTCCCTGATCTGGTTGTCCACGACCCACTCGGGGATCTCCATCTTCTTCGCCGCCGCGGCCTTCAGGATGAGGCGGCGGTCGATGAGCGCCTGAAGCGCGGCGGAGTAGAGAGCGGGCGTCTCGGCGTCCGAGGCGGCGGGGCTGCGGCGAATCTCCGCCATCACGTCCCCGACGGTGATTATGCCCGAGTCGACCCGCGCGGCCACGCCATCGAGCCTTGCGGCTGAAGCGGAGAGCGCGAGAGCGGCGAGAGCGGCTGCGGCGGTCATGCGCATCATTCGTTCACCTCGCTGTAGCTCGATCCGTTGAACGTGTACTCGCGGCCCGTGCAGAGCCAGGTAGTGAGATCCCTCATGTCGCCCTCGCTCATGTCGTCCGGCATCATCAGCTTCGCGCAGTGGCCGTCCGCGAACGCCACATGGGCGCTGTAGCTCTTGCCCGCCCTGTGGTTGAAGCCTATGCACTCGCCGGCGCCGTCCCCCGCCCGGTTCGCCTTCTGGTGCTCCCCGCTGCCGGGCGCGTACTTCAG
>CAVERN010000007.1:0-24252 GCA_963618095.1 bacterium
GGATGACGTCGCCCGTTTCGGCCTTCTCAAGCGCCTTCCAGAGGTTCTTGAGCGGGGCGTCCTTGGTGCCGGCGTTCTTGTTGGCGCCCGTGGAGAGCGAGACGTAGACGTCCGCCGCCGGGAGCGACGCGGTTGCGGCGAGGGCCGCCGTGAATGCGATTGCGAGCCTATTCATTGCTGTTTTCCTTTCGCTTGCCATACAGGCCACTGAACACAGATGTGTTTGCCGCGTATTATATCATTTTTCTCCCTCCGCCGCAAATGGGCTAGTCAAGTTCGCGGGCGAACTTGACTAGCCCATTACGTTATGGCTTGCTGCCGCTTCAGCCCGAAGGCGGAGAGCGCGAAGAACACGGCGGGCCAGGCGACCAGGTCGGACACTGCGGCCTCAAGGAGGGCGACGAGCCCTATCGCCTTGCCTGTCGCAAGGTCGGAGACGGGTGAGACCTTCGACAGGGCGGACGTGAGATAGGACACCGCGCGCGATATCGCCAGCCCCGCCCGTTCGCCCAGGGTCGCGTTGAACTCGTCCGGGAACTGCGCCACGGCGTCCGGCGCGGCCATCGCGGCCGCCAGAAGCACGGCGGCCGTGAAGAGCGCCACGGGGCGGGACAGCGACGCCGACAGAAAGAGGCCGAACGCCGCGAGGAGCCCCGCCACCGAAAGCATCTCCACCGACGCGCGGACGCTGTTGAGGAGAAACGAGTCGCCGCGCACCAGGAGCGCGATGTCGCGGCGAGGACGGAACATCACGTCCCCCGCGCCGTCGTTCCTGAAGGACAGGTCCAGCCTCCCGGGCCGGTCCGCCGCCATCCCCGCGAACTCAGGCGGAAGCGTCGGCGCGTCGGGGACAAGCGGCACGTCCAGCACGGCCTGCGTGCTGTTGCTCACCGCGCCGGACGACGCCCGGTACGCGAAGCGTCCGCACAGCGGCTCCTTGATGTTGTAGAGCGTGGAGAAGCGCGCGCGGACGGTTATCGCGTCGTGCCCCGGCACGACAAACGGCAGCACGGCCGTCTTCCCGGGGCGCACCACCTCGTAGCGCTCGTTCTCCTTCGCCGTCAGCAGCGACAGCACCGCCGCCCGGGGGGCGCGCTTCACCGCGTCCGGGGTCCTCTCGCTCCTGAGGAAGCCGTCCATCATCTTCGCCGCGGTGACGCTCGCCGGCGGCAGCGCGGGGGCGTAGTGCACCCAGCAGTCGCCGGGCGCATGCCCGGAGCGCGAGAGCGACGCGTTCAGCAGGGCGGCGTTCAGCGCCAGCATGAGCGCGACGGAGGCGACGATGGCGAGCCATCGGCCCGCCGCCACGGAGAAGGCCGACGCGGGGCGCACGAGCATGAGCGGCAGGAGATCGTCCTCGCGGTCCCGCGAGAACGAGCCGCACGCGACCGCGAGCGCCGCGGCGTACGCGATCGCGGCCACCGCGCCGCACACGAGCCTCACGTGCATCTCGAGCCTGCCGGCGGCGGAGCCGTCCGAGCGGGCGAGCCCCGGGAGCAGGAGGTGCGCGGCCACCGTCAGGGCAAGCAGCGAGAGAAGGGTCTTCCCGCGCCACAGGCCCCGCCACGCGGTGAGGAACGCGGCCGCCATCAGGCGCCCTTCCCCGCGTTCAGCCTGCCCTCGAAGTACTCCTCGAGGGCGTGGCGCTTGTCGGTGGCGCTGGCGACTATGTCCGCCACGTCGCCGCCGCCGACCTTCCTGCCCTGCGAGATCACCGCGACGCGGTTGCACACGTCCTGGACGTCGAAGAGCTGGTGGGACGTGAGCAGCACGGTCATTCCGCCCCCGGCGAGGCGCGCTATCAGGTCCTTTATCTCGCGCGTGCCTATCGGGTCGAGGCCGGACGTCGGCTCGTCAAGCACGAGGAGCTCCGGGGACGCGACGAGCGCCGCCGCGATCGCGACCCGGCGGGCCATGCCCTTCGAGAACCCGCCGACCGCCCGGCGCCGGGCGCCGGCAAGCCCCATCTCGCCGAGCAGGCGGTCCATCCTCTCCACGGCGGCGGCGCGCCTCATCCCGGAGAGCCCCGCGTAGTACATCACCGTCTCCTCGGCCGTCAGGAACGGATGGAGGCGCGAGAGCTCGGGGAGGTATCCGATCCGCGCGCGGGCCGCGCGGAGGCGCGGGTCGAGCCCGAAGAGGCGCACCGTGCCCCTCGTGGGGCGCAGGAGCCCGAGGATCATCTTTATGGTCGTGGACTTGCCGGAGCCGTTCGGGCCTATGATGCCGAACACGTCCCCGCGCATGACGTCGAGGTCTATCCCGCGCACCGCCTGGGCGATTGGGCGCATCCAGAAGTCCCGGAACGTCTTCTCCACGCCCCGGAGCGCAACGACCGGCTCGTCCGCAGTCATCCGAGCTCCCTCCTCTCCATCGAAACGCAGCCGGCAACCGTCCAGAAGGCGGCGAGCGCCGCCCCGGAGCAGAGCGCCGCCGCCGACAGGCCCCCTCCCTCCGCGAGCCAGAAGAGGCCCATGTCGGGCATGATCGGCTTCACGGGCGACACGAACCCGGCCACGACCGACGCGGCAACGCACGCCGAGACCCAGTTCGCGCCAAGGCGCGTCGACAGCGCGCCCGCCATCGCAACGTAGACGATGCAGGCGACCGCTATCGAGCAGAGGCCCGGCGCCACCGCCGCCGCCGAGGCGGCGTCGCGGAACGCGGCGAATCCGGCCGCCTGGAGCGCCACCGTGAGCATGCACGACCACAGGCAGAAGCGCCTCCCGAAGAAGCGGTTCGCGGCGGCGGCCGCCGCGAGCGGGGCGACGGAGCAGAGCACCCCCGCGCCAAGCGCCGGCCCCCACACGCGGGCGGCCCCGGAATCCGCCAGGATCGCGGACGCCTTCACGCACGAGAAGGAGGAGACCGACGTCGCGCAGAGGATCGAGACGAGGAACATCGCGAACACGAGCGCCGTACCGGCGAGGTGGGCGACGAAGTACATGGAGCGCGAGACGCCGAGCGCGAGCGTGGCGGCGGCGACGCCCGTCCCAAGAGACCGCCCTATCGTCCTGGCCGCCGCGGGCACGGCGAAGAGCAGCCCGAACACGAACAGGGCGGAGAGCCCGGCCTCGCGCGCGAGACGCCCCGGGGCGCCGAGCCTGTGGTACTGGAACGCCGGGAGCACGTGGACCGCCAGCGCGGCCGCGGCGAACAATATCGCGGAAAGCGGCTGCGACATCGTCTCTATCGCAGCCGTGCGCGCAATTGCCACGAATCGCCGCATGAGCGACTACCGGCGATAGTCGGTGTCGGAGTGGAAGGTGGCCAGATCGTTCGGGCCCGCCGCCGGGCCCACGGCCTCGCGGAAGAGCGTCCAGGCGCAAAGGCCCATCACGACTATCGCCGCAGCGCCGGCGACGATCGTGGAGACGTTCAGCCAGGACGGCACCCCCGCGACGGTCGCGGAGGACGCGGAGCCCGGCAGATCGGCGACCGGCGGCAGCGGCCTGATGTCGGCGACGCCGCCATCGGCCGGAAGGTCGGCCACGTCGCCGGGGAGGTCCGCCACCCCGGAATCAGCGGAGGCCGGGGCCGGGGCCGCCGGCGCAGTCGCGGCGGCAGTGCCAGGCCTCCTGAGGCCGCCGACGGTCGGGCGCTTGAATCCCGGACGCTGGAGCTTGAGGGTCTTCTTCTGCGTCATGGTCACGGGCGGCTCGGCGCTCTTCGCCTCCTCGGCCGGCGTCGGCGCGGGGGCCTCGGCGGCCGGCGCGGGTGCCTCTGCCGCGGGAGAGGCGGGAGCGGGAGCGGCTTCGGCCGGAGCGGCCGGCTTGGGGGCCTCCACCTTCACCGCTCCGGGGGCCGGGGGGAGATCGGTGATGCGGCGGAGCTTGATCGTCTTCATCGGAGCCCCGCTCTTGATCGACGGGGCGACCCCTATCGCGGACTCGAGCGAGATGCGCGAGGTCTTCGTCTTCGCGGCCTGCGCCTGCGCGGGCGTGAGGATCCCCTCGGCGATTATGCCCGTCTTGTGGAGAATCGCCTGGGCGGGCATCGCGTCCTGGATTGGCTTCGCCTCCGGCGCGGGGGCGGCGGCCTTCGCCGCCTCGGCGGCCGCCTCTGGCACGGCCGCGGGCGCCGGCGGGACGCCGGACGCGGGCTTGAGGGCGACCGGCTTCGCGCCGCCGATGACCGGCTTGCGGATCACCGGCTTGCGGATTATCGGCTTGAGCTTCACGGTAGAAGCCGCCGGCGCGGCGGCAACCGCGGACGGGGCCACCTTCGGCGGAACCGCCCCGACCTCTTCAGGCGCAATCGGCTTCATCTCTACTTCTTCGCTCATCTGCCTCTCCTTTCGGTGCTCTCGCAAATCACACGGCCATCACTTCGGCCTCTTTCGCCTTCAGCTCCGCGTCTATCCTCGCGATGCCGTCGTCGGTGGCCTTCTGGATCTTCTCGAGGCCCTGGTCGCGCTCGTCCTCCGTGATCTTCTTGTCCTTCTCGAGCTTCTTGACGGCGTCGTTGGCGTCGCGGCGCACGTTGCGCATGACGATCTTCTGGTCCTCGGCCTGCTTCTTCGCGACCTTGACGATCTCCTTGCGGCGCTCCTCGTTGAGCTCGGGGATCGTGATGCGGAGCACGCGGCCGTCCGTCTGGGGGGTGATGCCGAGGTTCGCGGCGAGGATCGCCTTGTTCATCTCGCCGAGCACGCTCGGATCGAACGGCGCGATCTTGATCTGCCTGGGCTCGGGCGTGGATATCGTCGCGAGGTTCTTGATCGGGGTGGGCGCGCCATAGTAGTCGACCTTCACGCCATCGACGAGCGACGGGGAGGCCTTGCCCGTGCGCAGGCCGGCGAACTGGGCCTTGAGCGCGTCGAAGCTCTTCGCAATCTTGGTGTTCGCGTCTGCCAAGACATCATTCACGTTTTCCATGTAGTCCTCCTGAGAATCTCCCGTCTCCAAAAAAACGCGGTCGATTATATCCTATTCGCACACCGAACGCAACATTGGCGGGGACGCCCGCCGCGGCGCGGGCTCGGTCACCCGGCGATCTCCGCCTCGAGCGCCGTGGCGAGCTGGTCGGGGCACGACGTGCCGCCGCGGCAGCGGAGACCCTTCAGAAGCCCGACGACGTCCTCCGCCCTGCGCCCGACCACCAGCCTGGCGACGCCCTGCGTGTTGCCCGGGCATCCGCCTACGAACTCGCACTTCGTCACGACGCCGTCGACCACCTCGTAGTTGATCGCGACCGAACAGGTCCCGCTTGTCTTGTATGTCTTCATTCCCCATGCCCTCCAATTCCGACGCCCCGCGCCGTCACAGTCCGTTAGACCGCGCATTGTATCACACTCGGAAGGACGGCGGAACGCAAAAGTTTCGTCGCAAAAGCCGGTTTCTGCCTGCGGCGCTACTACGGATGGTTTCTGCCTGCGGCGCTACTACGGATGGCGCGGAAAGGAGCGGAAGAATACGGAACTTGCCAGCCCTGCCCGAACCCGCCCCACCGAAGAATGCGGTCGATTGTACGCTTCGAGGGTTGAGGAGTTGAGAAGTTGAGAAGTTGAGGGGAGGTTCTCTTTTAGTCCACGCCTCGAGAGTGGACATCCAATGGGCGTTCGTTGGCGATGGCGAAAAAACCTAAATCGACCGCGCTTTGGGTTGAAGGCGTGTCGCGGAAGGTCCGTGGCAGGAGGCGCTGCGCCGTAACGAGATGATGGCACGTTCGCCCATGGGGAGGCTAATGCAGGTTCGCGAAGCGGCGAATGTCTACCTTCGGATGTGCGCTGAAGTTGACGAGCAGGCCAACGGGGTAGTTCGTCGCTCGAAGGTAGTTGACGAGCTGCGCTTTGTGTCGGTCGTTCAATGACTCGACGGACTTGAGCTCGAGGATGATCTTGCCGTAGCAGACGAAGTCGGGGACGTAGAGTCCGCAGTCGCATCCGCGATACATGATGTGCAGTTCCTTCTGCGCCTCGAACGGAATGCCGCAATGGCGGAACTCGACTTCGAGCGCCTTCTGGTAGACGGTCTCGAGGAAGCCCGTGCCAAGCGTCTTGTAGACTGAGAAGATCGCGCCGCGAATGGCGTATGTCTCATCGTTGAATGCGAGGGTCGTTGACATGGCGGAAATTGTAGCATATTGCGCACGATTTCGGGGCACAGTTCCGTAGCGCTCTTCAAAACCCAAGTGTGGCCGATTTAGGTTTTTTCGCCATCGCCAACGAACGCCCATTGGATGTCCACTCTCGAGGCGTGGACTAAAAGAGAACCTCCCCTCAACTTCTCAACTTCTCAACTCCTCAACCCTCGAAGCGTACAATCGGCCACGTATTCTGCGGGGTCAGGTTTGGTTTCGGTCTGCCCTGGTCTTCTTTTCCTTCCGTAGGTTTCCGTTCCTTCCGTAGTAGCGCCGCAGGCAGGACAAAGCGCTAACCATCTTTGCCCCGGGCCTGTCGCAAAAGTTTCGCCCGGCGGCGGCACGGGGTTGCGTCATGTGGTAGAATAGCGGACATTTCGTCAGAAGTCTTTCAACCCCAAAAATGGAGAAGATCGCAATGAAGCAGGCAGACATAGGTCTCATCGGGCTCGCCGTCATGGGTGAGAACCTCATCATGAACATGGAGTCCAAGGGCTTCACGGTCGCGTGCTACAACCGCACGACGGCAAAGGTGGACGCCTTCGTCGGCGGGCGCGCGAAGGGCAGGAACATCATCGGGACGCACTCGATGCAGGAGTTCGTCGCGTCCCTCGCGAAGCCGCGCAAGGTGTTCATGATGGTGAAGGCCGGCGCGGCGGTGGACGCCATGATCGACCAGCTCATCCCCCTGCTCGAGCCCGGCGACATCATCATCGACGGCGGCAACTCGCACTTCCCCGACACGATCCGCCGCACGAAGCGCGTGGAGGAGAGCGGCCTCCTCTACGTCGGCACGGGCGTCTCGGGCGGCGAGGAGGGCGCCCTCAAGGGGCCAAGCCTCATGCCCGGCGGCTCGCCCGCCGCCTGGCCGTTCGTGAAGCCCATCTTCCAGGCGATCTGCGCGAAGGTCGAGGACGGCTCGCCGTGCTGCGACTGGGTGGGCGAGAACGGCGCCGGGCACTTCGTGAAGATGGTGCACAACGGCATCGAGTACGGCGACATGCAGCTCATCTGCGAGAGCTACCAGCTCATGCGCGACCTGCTCGGGATGTCCGACGACGAGATGCACGAGGTCTTCAAGAAGTGGAACGAGACCGAGCTCGACAGCTACCTCATCGAGATCACCCGCGACATCCTCGCCTACAAGGACGCAGACGGCTCGCCGCTCGTGGAGAACATCCTCGACACCGCGGGGCAGAAGGGCACCGGCAAGTGGACGGGCATCGCCGCCCTCGACGAGGGCGTGCCGCTCACGCTCATCGGCGAGGCCGTGTTCGCGCGCTGCCTCTCCGCGATGAAGGCCGACCGCGTAGAGGCCGCGAGGGCCTACGCGCGCAGGACGCCGGCGTTCGAGGGGAGCCGGGCCGAGTTCGTCGAGGCGATACGCCAGGCGCTCTACGCCTCGAAGATCGTGTCGTACGCGCAGGGCTACACGCTGATGCGCACGGCGGCGAAGACATACGGCTGGAACCTCAACTACGGCGGCATCGCGCTCATGTGGCGCGGCGGATGCATCATCCGCAGCGTGTTCCTCGGCAAGATCAAGGAGGCGTACGACAGGAACCCGGAGCTGTCGAACCTGCTCCTCGACCCGTACTTCAAGGACACGATAGTCAGGCTGGTGCCGGCCTGGAGGAAGGTCGCGTCCGCCGCGCTGTCGTACGGCATCCCGGCCCCGACCATGACCTCCGCGCTCTCCTACTTCGACGGCTACACCACGGAGCGCCTGCCGGCGAACCTCCTGCAGGCCCAGCGCGACTACTTCGGCGCCCACACGTACGAAAGGCTCGACTCCCCGCGCGGGCAGTTCTTCCACACGAACTGGACCGGCCACGGCGGGAGCACCTCCGCGGCGACGTACAACGCATAGCGCGCCCGCCGCGCCAGGCCTCGGCGGCGCACGCATCGTGAACAGTCTGCTGGTCATAGCGGGAGCGGGGCTGTACCCCGAGCTTCTGGTGCGCGGCGCCCGCCGGGCCGGCGTCCCCCGGGTGGACGTCCTGGCCGTGCGCGGGTCGACCGGCCGCGGGACGGTCCGCGCCGCCGACTCCGTCCACACGATCGGGATCGGCGAGATAGCGGCGGGGATGCGCTGGGTCGCCGCGCAGGGGTACGACGGCGCGGTCCTCGCCGGGCAGATAAACCCGCTGTCGCTGTTCCGGTCGCGCTTCGACGACGAGGTGCGCGCCTGGCTCGGGTCCCTCCCGTGCAAGAGCGCGCACACGATCTTCGGCAAGCTCGTGGAGGAGTTCGGCAGGGCGGGGGTGAACGTGCTGCCCGCCACCGTGTACATGGACGACTGCCTGCCGGGCGAGGGGCCCCTCACGCGCCGCCTGCCGGACGAGCGCGAGGCGCGGGACATCGCGCACGGCGCGGCCGTGGTGCGCGACGTCGGCCGCCACGACGTCGGGCAGACCGTGCTCGTGAAGGAGGGGATGGTGCTTGCGGTCGAGGCCTTCGAGGGGACGAACGCCGCGATAAGGCGCGGCGGGAAGCTCGGCGGCCGGGGCGCCGTGGCGTTCAAGGGCGCGAGGGACGGCCACGACATGCGCTTCGACGTGCCGGTGATCGGCCTCAAGACCGTCAGGACGATGAAGTCCGCGGGCGTCTCCGCCATGGCGTTCCAGGCCGGGCGGCAGATCGTGCTCGAGAGGGACGCCGTGGTGGAGTATGCGGACAGGCACGGGATCGCCATCGTCGGCGTCCGCACGGACCTGCCGCCCGCGCCGACGCGCCCGCCGGAGCCGCAGTCGTCGGGAAGGCCCGGATGAGGAAGGCGAAGGTCAGCGGCGTAGAGAGGCTGGAGCACTATCTCGTGAGGATAATCCAGCAGCCGGGGGCGGACCGGAACCAGCCCGCCCCGATCCGGGCGCTGCTGTGCGCGCTGCACGCGCTCTCGTGCGTGTTCCGCCTCGTGGTGGCCGTGCGGTACTGGTTCTACGACCTCGGGATCCTGCGGAGGTTCCCGCTGGGCTGCCAGGTGATATCCATAGGGAACGTCACGGCCGGCGGGACCGGCAAGACCCCGGTCACGGAGAAGTTCGCGCGGGCGCTTGCGGCGTCCGGGCGCAAGGTCGCGATCCTCTCGCGAGGATACCGACGCAAGGAGGCGCCCTGGTGGAAGCGGGCCTTCACGCAGATCATCGACCCGCCGCTCGTCGTCTCGGACGGGCGCCACGTGCTCCTCGGGGCGGAGACGGGCGGCGACGAGCCCTACATGCTCGCCTCGAACCTCCCTGGCGTGTGCGTGCTGGTGGACCGCGACCGGGTGAAGGCCGGGCGCTGGGCCGTGAGGCGCTTCGGGTGCGACACGCTGATACTCGACGACGGCTTCCAGTACCAGAGGCTGAAGCACTCGCTCGAGGTCGTGCTCGTGGACAGGACGAACCCGTTCGGCAACGGCCACATGCTCCCGCGCGGCGTGCTGAGGGAGCCCGCCGAGCACATATCGAGGGCGGACGTGATCTTCCTGACGAAGTCGGACGGCGACACGGAGGGCGTCGTGTCGCAGATACGCAGGTTCAACGGCAGGGCCGAGATAATCGAATGCCGCCACGCCCCGCGCCTCCTGAGGGACGTGTGGAGCCGGGAGGAGCTCCCGCTCGAATGGCTCCGGGGGAAGACCCTCGCGACGCTCTCCGGCATAGCAGTGCCGCAGGGGTTCGAGGACTCGCTGCGGAGGCTCGGCGCGAAGGTCGTGTGGTGCGAGCGGTACGCCGACCACCACCGCTACGACACCTCCGAGATCATCTACGCGCTCAACAAGGCGGCCGACCTCGGCACGGCGGCGCTGATAACCACGGAGAAGGACGCCGTGCGCTTCCCGCGCCTCGAGACCACCGCGGTGCCGTGCTACTACCTGCGCGTCGACATCGAGATCATGAAGGGCGAGGAGAGCTTCGCCGCGGCGGTGAACCGGATCTGCCACCTCAGGCGAGGATAGGGCGGGCGCCCCGCGGCGCCCTCCCGGGCGGCCCGCAGGGCAAACATTTTCGCTTGATTTCAATGGGGGGATTTGATATCTTACCTCCCATTCCAACAAAAAGGAGACTTAAGAACATGGCAGGTAAACTTGAAGATCGCGTCAAGGAGATTATCGTTGATCAGCTCGGCGTCAACGCCGAGCAGGTGACGCAGGAGGCGTCGTTCATCGACGATCTCGGCGCGGATTCCCTCGACTCCGTCGAGCTCATCATGGCGTTCGAGGAGGAGTTCGGCGCGGCGATCCCCGAAGAGGATGCCGAGAAGCTCACTACGGTCGGCAAGGTCATCGAGTACCTCACCTCAAAGGGGTACGGCGACGAAGCCAAGTAGTGGCCGCCAGAATCCCTGCAGCCAGGGGGCGAAGGAGAGACCCGCAGTTCCACGCAGGTCTCTCTTTTGTGCTATAATCGCCGCATCATTTGAGGATTGAATCGCAGAATGGGCGCAACGCATGACAACGCAGTGAGGAAGGCGGCGATCGTCGGCATTGTCGGCAGGACCAATGCAGGCAAGTCCACCCTCGTGAACGCCCTCGTCGGCGAGAAGGTCTCCATCGTGTCCCCCGTGGAGCAGACCACGCGGAACACGGTGCGCGGGATGGTGGCCGACCCGCGCGGCCAGCTCGTGCTCGTGGACACCCCCGGCCTGCACAAGGCGGAGGGGCCGCTCGGGAAGCTGCTCAACGGCATGGCGCGCGCGTCGAGCGCGGGCGTGGACGTGCTGTGCGTGGTGTTCGACGCATCGAACGCGCCGCAGATCGAAGACGAGGGGTGGATGGCGCGCGTGGCCCGCGAGAGGCCGGCGAAGTGCGTCTTCGCGCTGAACCAGTGCGACAAGAGCCCGTTCTTCGAGACAATGTACCGCGACAGCTGGGCCGCGACCCGGGGCTCCGCAGACGTATCCCCGACGTGGGCCAGAGTCTCGGCGAAGACGGGGGAAGGGCTTCCCGCCCTTCTGGACGCCGTCTTCTCCATGGCGGAGGCCGGGCCGGCGCTCTTCGACGACGACATCGTGACCGACTATCCGCGCAAGCTGGCGATCGCCGACGTCGTGCGCGAGAAGCTCCTCTCCCGCCTCTTCCAGGAGATACCGCACGAGATAGGCGTCGTGGTGAAGGACATCGCCGAGAGAAAGGGCGCGTGGGACGTATCGGTGTCAATCTACGTGAACAAGCCGTCCCAGAAGGGCATGGTGATCGGCTCCGGCGGCGCCACGCTGAAGTACGCGCGCAAGGCGGCCGAGCCAGAGCTCTCCGAGATGTTCGGGGTGAAGGTGCGCCTCGAGCTGTGGGTCAAGGTCGAGCAGAACTGGATGAAGAACGACAGGCTTCTCACGGAGATGGGCTACAAGGGGGCCCTGGTGTGAGGCTTCTGGCGACAGCCGCTGGACTCTGCCTGGTCTCGTCCGCAGCCGTCGCCGCGAGCGACCTGGACGTCGCGCGCCAGGCCCTGAACGACGGGATGTGGGAGAGCGCGCTCTCGGCGGCGGATCTCGCCGCGACGAACGCCTCCACGCGCAGCGAGGCGCGCCTCGCGTCACTTGAGGCCCTCGCGGGGCTCGCCCGGGACGCGGAGATCGGCCGCAGGGTCTCCGCATGGCAGGACGAGACGAACGAATGCTTCCGGTTCTGGCGCGCGCGCGCCGCCGTGCGCGGCGGCGAGTTCGCGCGCGCGAAGGAGCTCCTCGGCGAGCCGTTCTCGGACAAGGCGCTGCGGCTCTCGGCCAGGGTCCTCGCGGCGTACGCCCTGTCCGCGACGGGCAGGAAGGCCGAGGCGCTCGCCCTCCTCCCGGCGGAGGCCGTGAAGGGCATGCGCGGGGCCGCCGCGGAAGACGCCGCGCTGCTTCGGGGCGAGCTGCTCCTGAACGACGGAAGCCTCGCGGAGGCTCGCGCCTCTCTGCGCCCCATCGCCGACCGCGCGAAAGGCCGGGAGGCCAGGCTCCGCGCCGGATACCTGCTCGGCTTCGCCGAGATGGCGGAGGAGGCGTCGTACACCGCCGGGGTGGCCCGCGTGCGAGCGCTCCTCAGGTCCGCCCCGGGGGAGAAGGTCTCCGTCGACGCTGCAAGGTCCTTCGCGGACCGCCTTCTGGCCAGGGGGGACAACGCCGGCGCGGACGACGAGTACCGGCGATACCTGGAGATCGTGCCGATGGCGGCCACGGATCCGGACATCCTCTCCCGGCGCGGACGGGTCCACTTCAAGCTCGGGCGCTACCTGGAGGCGGCCGCCCTCTTCGCGCGCGCGGAGCAGTTCTCGACCAACGTCGCGGAGAAGGCCCGGGCGGCGACCGGCCAGGCGGAGGCCCTCCTCGCCGACGGCCGCTTCGCGGAGGCGGCGAAATCCTTTGGACGGAGCGCGGAGTACGGAGGCCAGGGCGCGGAGATGGCCCGCCTCTCGGAGGCGGACGCGCTTGAGAGGGCCGGGGACGCCGCGTCCGCAAGGTCGACATACGAGCGACTGCTGCGCGGCGGCGGGGAATGGGGGGCCAGGGCGGCGCTGCGCCTCGCGGCAATGGACGAGAGGGAGGGGAAGATCGAGTCCGCCATAGCCCGCTACAGGAAGCTGATCGAATCCGGCGGGCTCTCCGGCGCGGACGAGACGGAGGCCTACCTCGGCCAGGGGCGGGCCTGCTACAAGAGCTACCGGTACGACGAGGCCGCCGGACTGTTCAGGATCGTGGCGGAGAGGAATCCGGGGATCTCGGAGGAGATGCAGTTCCTCGTGGCCCTGTGCCACTACGGCGCCGGGAAGGACGTCGAGGCGATGGCGGTCGCGTCGTCGCTGATGTCCTCCACGACGAACGACGCCTTCCGCGCGGACCTGATGCTCTGGTGCGCGAAGTACGAGTACAACCACGGCGAGTACGGGGCCGCGCGCACGCACTTCGAGACGTATGCGGACCTCAGTCCGTCGCCGCTCGCCTCCGCCTCGGCCCTCCTCTGGGCCGCCCGCTCGTCGGCCGAGATGATGGACTACTCAAAGGCCATCGACTTCGCGACGAAGGCGGCGGATCGCGCCTCCACGAACCGCGAGTTCTTCGTGGAGGCGCTCCTCGTGCAGGGAGAGGCGCTGATGGAGCTCGGCAGAAGCGCGGAGGCCGCGCAGATCTTCAGCCGGGCCGCCGCGCACTCGCCCGAAGGGCCGTACGTGGTCAGGGCGTCGGTGCTCAAGGCGGACGCCCTGTACGCGATGGGCGCGGGTGACACGAACTGCTACGCGGAGGCGATCTCCACGTACCAGTCGATCCCGAACGGCAGCGGATTCACCCCGGACCGCCGGATCGAGGTGGCGTTCAAGATCGGCCGCGCCATGGAGAAGCTCCGGCAGACCGCGATGGCGATGGACCAGTACTACAGGAACGTGGTGATCGCCTACGCCGAAGGCGAGTCAAAGGGGTTCCTCTTCGGCGAATCGTCCAGGGCGTTCTTCGTCCGCGCAGCGCTCGCGCTGGCGGACTACAACGAGGCGGCGGGCAACGACAGGGCGGCGGCCTCGATGCTCGAGAAGGTCGCCGCCGCAGACGTCCCGGCCTCCGACGAGGCGCGGAGACGGCTCGACGCGATCAGAAGGAAAGGCGGTGACTGATGGTTTCGGCTCTTCTCTCAGGAGGCCCCGTGCTGTGGCTGATAGCCCTGATAGGGCTCTTGTCCCTGGTCATGTTCCTTGCCCGGTTCGTCGCGTTCAGGCGCACCCACGTGGTCTACATGGACTTCATGGCCGGCGTGGAGAACCTCATCTCCAAGGAGAACGAGGGCGAGGCCCTGGCGATATGCGAGGAGACCCCCGCCCCCGTGGCAAGAGTGGTCGCCTCGGCGATCCGGCACCGCCACGAGCCCAGGCCCGCCATCAAGGAGGCCGCCGAGGCGGCGGCCAGGACGGAGACGGGGCGGTTCTCGCGGCGCCTCTCCGTGCTGCAGACCATGGCGCAGATATGCCCCCTGCTCGGCCTGTTCGGAACGATGGTGGCCTTCGGCAAGGCGCTGCGCGCCATCTCGGGGAGCGCGCTCGCCAAGAGGGCCGACCTCGTCCCGGCCATGGGATCGGCGCTGACGTGCGCCGCCGCCGGGCTGCTCGTGGCGGTGTTCATATACGTGATGCACGCGCTCCTCAGGGCGCGGCTCAAGCACCTCTCGTCCGACCTCGACGCCGCGGTGCGCGACATAGTCTCGAAGCTCGGAGGCTCGGGCGAATGAACGCCTCCTGGTTCAGGATCGTCGCGCAGATCGCGCCCTGGCTGACGCTCGTGCTCGTGCTGCAGATGTTCTCGTTCCTGCACAGCGCCCTCGCGCCTTCCGCGGCCGTCGCCATCGACCTCCCGGACACGTCCATGGCGGACACCTCCAGGCCAGGCCTCGTGGCCATGATCCTCCCGGACAGGGCAAAGGACGCCTCGCGCCCGAACGACGTCCTCGCGTTCTTCGACGACGACAGGTTCGTGATCTCGAGCCCGGCAGGGAGCAGGGAGTTCGTCAAGCGACTGGGCGCGCGCGCGTCCGCGACAGGGTGCGGCGCCCTCACGCTCCTCTGCGACAGGCAGGTGCCGGCCGGCGACCTCATGCGCGTGATGGAGCTCGCCAAGAGCGCGCACATGCAGCGCATCCAGATTGCGGAGAAGCCCGACTGATGCGCGACGCCATCCACATCGCCAGCCTGCTTCTGCTCTTCGCCCTCCTGGCGATGCAGTTCCCCGGCGGCATCGCCCGCGCCATGATGGACGAGCCCGACACGCCGCCGCGCGTCTCGTTCGTCGCCCTCTCCCCAGAGGTGTACGCCTCGTGCCTCGACGCCGTGCGCACCTCGTGGCAGATGCGCGGCAAGGCTCGCGGAAGCCTGGTGGCCGGACGCCTCGACACCGACATCTCCCTCCTCGACAACCTGATCGCGGCGCCGTCGTTCCCCGCCATGGACGACGCGCCCCCGCCCCCGCTGCGCATGCCCGCGCCTGGCGCGGCGACCTACTCCATGCTGCCGGCGACGATGGGCGTGGAAGTGCCCGCCCTCTCCGCGAGGGCGGGGGACGGAAGGCATGCGGACCAGGGCGGCGGGAGGAGGCCCGCCGCGGCGTTTGGCAGAAGCGAGATGCTGTCCGTAGAGGAAATGACGTCACTCAAGGAGATAATGCAATGACAGAGAAACAGATCCTGAAACACTTCGAGGAGACGGGCGCATTGCTGTCCGGGCACTTCGAGCTCCGCTCCAAGCTGCACTCGGACCGCTACTTCCAGTGCGCGAACGTGCTTCGCTACCCCAGGATAGCGGAGAGGCTCTGCAAGGAGGTCACCGCCCGCGCCGTCAGGAGCGGCCGGCTCGGCAAGAGGATCGACGGCGTGATCTCGCCTGCGGTCGGCGGCATCCTCGTGGGCCACGAGGTCGCCAGGGCCCTGAACGTCAAGTGCGTCTTCGCCGAGAAGGTGCAGGACGGCGACGAGAGGGACGCCACCGGCAAGCCGCTCACGAAGCTGGCGATGCGCCGCTTCGCCCTCCGCAAGGGCGAGCGCTACGTGGTGGCGGAGGACGTCGTCACAAAGGGCGGCCGCGTGCAGGAGACGATAGACCTCGTCAAGGCCGCCGGCGCGAAGGTCGCCGGGATCGTGGTGCTGGTGGACCGCAGCGCCGGCAAGGCAAAGTTCGGCCGCATCCCTATGTTCTCGCTCATCCAGATGACGCCGGTCACGTGGGAGCCCTCGGAATGCCCGCTGTGCAAGGCCGGCGGCAGGCCATGCCATCCAGGCTCGTGACGGGCACGGTGAAATGACCGCCGCAATCGACATCGCAGTGCTCCTCGCCGCATACGCCGCCGCGTTCTGCGTGAGGATGAACTTCTCCGAGCCGCTCGCAGGATGGGGCGCCGCGTGCGTGTCGTCCCTGTCCGCCTGCGCGGCGCAGACCATCCTGCTCACGATGTTCGGCCTGAACCGGGCATGGCGCTGGAGGATCGCGGCGAAGGACATCCTCAAGTACGCCGCCACGTTCTCGCTGGCGGCGGCGCTCCTGCTCTGCATGCGCACGCTGATGCCGAGCCACGGGCTCTCCTGGGCGCGCCCGCCCTATTCCGTGACGCTGATAGACGCGGTGTTCGCATTCTTCGGCATCCTCGCGGTGAGATTCCTCCGCCAGGCGTACATGGGGGCGACGGGCCCGTCGGCGCGGGCGCCCCGGCGCACCGGCGCGACGGACGCGAAGGCGTTCGCCGGGAAATGCGTGCTCGTAACCGGGGCGGGCGGCTCCATCGGGAGCGAAATCGTGAGGCAGGTGGCGAAGGCGGGCGCGGCCCGGGTGCTCATGGTCGAGCGCTGCGAGAACGCGCTCTACCGGATAGCCCACGAGATGCAGGACCCGGAACGCTGCATGCCGCTCATGGTGGACGTGGCGGACGAGGCCAAGATGCGGTCCATCTTCAGCGAGTGGAAGCCCGAGATCGTCCTCCACGCCGCAGCGTACAAGCACGTGCCGATGGTCGAGATGAACCCCGAGGAGGGATTCAGGAACAACACGGTCGCCACCGGACTGCTCGTGCGCATCGCAAGGGACGCCGGGGTGGAGCGGCTTGTGTTCATCTCCACGGACAAGGCCGTCCACCCAAAGAGCGTGATGGGGCGCACCAAGCGCGAGGCAGAGAAGCTCGTGCTCGCCGCGGGATTCACGGTGGTGCGCTTCGGAAACGTGTTCGGCAGCTCCGGAAGCGCGGTGGAGCTCTGGCGCGAGCAGATCGCGGCGGGCGGCCCCGTCACGGTGACCGACAGGCGCATGACGCGGTACTTCATGAGCGTCGAGGAGGCGGTGGGGCTAGTGCTCGCCGCGGCCTCGCTTGCCGGCGGGAGGGTCTACACCCTCGACATGGGCGAGAGCGTGAGCATCCTCAAGCTGGCGGAGGACATGATCAAGGAGGCCGGATGGCGTCCGTACAAGGACATCGCCATCGTCTTCACCGGGATACGCCCGGGAGAGAAGCTGGAGGAGGAGCTCGGCCTCGAGAACGGCGTGAGAATCGGCGACACGAAGATCTTCGCGAGCGACGGCGCCTGAGCCCACTACCCACTAACGCATGATTTATGATTTACGATTTATGATTTATGACCTGCGGGCGACTACCCACTACCAACTACCAACTACCAACTAATGACCCTCCTATCAATAGACAGATCAACTGACGCGCAGTCCGTCGCGCTTGCGGCCAACGGCACGATCGAGCGCACTACGATTGACTCCCGCCGGGCGGACTGGGCGGCGCTCGTGCGCGACTTCGTCGCGTCCCGCGGATGCGGGATGAACGACCTCGACAAGATCGTCGTCGGCCTCGGCCCCGGATCCTTCGCCGGAATACGCGGGGCGCTCGCGTTCGCGCAGGGACTGGCGATAGGGATGAAGGCGACTCGTCCCGCGCTCGCCGACTCGCCCGTCGTGTACGGACTCCCAAGCGCGATCGCGATGGCAGACGCCGCCGGCGAGACCGCCGTGGTGGGGGATGCGCGCCGGGGGCTCTTCTGGGTCGCGGTGTACAACGGCGACAGCACGGCAAGCCCGCTTCGCCTCGTGCAGGAGCACGAACTCGCCGACGCCGTGCCGGCCGCGGCGTCAGTCGTCACGCCGGACTTCGGACGCATCGGCCCCAGGCTCAGGGAGACGTTCGGCGAGAGGTTCGCGGGCGGACGTGCCCCGGACGCGGGGCGGATGGCGCGCATCGCCCTCGACCATCCCGAATCGCTCGTCCCGGAGCCGCTCCCGGTCTACCTGTCGCCGGCGGTGCGCACCTGAACGCCCCGGACGCTAGACCCCGGTAGAGCCGAAGCCGCCGGAGCCGCGCTCGGAGGAGTCAAGCTCCCGCACCTGCTCGACCTCTGCGCGAACGCATGGCGCAATGACCATCTGCGCGATCCGGTCGCCTCGGCGGACCTCGAACGGCTCTTCGCCGAAGTTGGCCAGGATCACGCCGATCTCGCCGCGGTAGCCCTCGTCGATCGTGCCGGGGGAATTGAGAACCGCGACGCCCCTCTTGAGCGCCAGGCCGCTGCGGGAGCGCACCTGCGCCTCGTGTCCGGGCGGAAGCATCATCGAAAGGCCGGTGCGCACCAGGCGACGCCCGCCGGCAGGGATCAGGAGATCCTCCACTGAACACAAGTCCATCCCGGCATCGCCGGGATGGGCGTATGACGGGAGCGTCGCGGACGGATCAGTCTTCAGGAACTTCACCGTCATCGGCATACTCCTCCATGGACGCGCCCGCGCCCGCCTTGAGGTCCATGCGCGACAGGTTCCACCGGTTCCACCCCGAGACGAACGAGTACGCCGTCGCCTGGCTCATCTCGTCGCGGATCTGGCTGCGCACCATCTGCGCCTCCGCGGCGTCGCCGGGGACGCGATCCTCAAGGTACACCACGAGCCCCTGCGTGGGCAGGGCCCCCCGCACGAAGTCGGAGAGCTGCCCCTTCGAGAGGCGCATCGCCGGCGCGGCCACATAGCCAGCGTCCGGGAAGGCTCCGCGGGACATCGTGGAGACGGAGAACGTTATCGAGGTGGACACGTTGGCGTCGCCGAACATCTTGGCGGAGAAGGGCTTGCCCTTGGCGAGCTCCGCCGCCGCAAGCGCCCGCACCCTGTCCACGGAAGCCTTGAACGCCTTCTCCTTGGCGTCCGCCACAGCGTCACCCCGGATGATCGACTTCGCCTCCTCGAAGGACGGCACGTGCGCCTTGACGAACCTCTCGCGCTCGACGAGGTACACGCAGTTCGTGCCGGCCACCACCCCATAGCGGAGATCGGGGGACTCGGGATCGAGCTCCGCCACGGCCTCGGCAAAGCCCTGCACGCCGGGCGCAAAGGCGGCGGGCCTGCTCATGAAGCCCGCCACGTACTTCGAGCCGTCGAGCGAGAAGAGCGGCGAGGTCAGCACCTTCGCGCCGTCCTCCTTCGCGATCGCATCAAGCCGCGAAGCCTTGCCGCCCGCCGCCGCCGCGTCGGAGGGATAGGCGCGGAAAAGCAGGTTCGTGCGATACGCCTCGAGCGAGGCGATGAGCTGCAGCTCCCTTTCGAGAAGACCCTTCACCTCCTCGAACTTCTTCGTGACGACGCCATTGGTGGTCTGCACCTCGAAGCGGTTCAGGTTCGCGTCGTAGTGGTCGTGCATCTCGTCGTCCGTGATCTTGAACTGGGACAGGCGCTTCGGCGCGTCGGCGACATACTTGACGTACCGCACGGCCACGCAGTCCGGCAGGGCGATGGAGTTCGTGTTCTCGTCGTAGTAGGCCCTGAGCGCCTTGTCGTCTACCTTGGGGGCGGACTTCGCCTTGTCCGAGAAGCGCACGACCCTCACGGTCAGCTTGTCGGTGACGTCGTTTATCGCCGTGTCGAGCTCCATCGGGGAGACGAAGCGCGAGGCGTCCATCATCATCATGCGCAGCTTCATCAGCGTGATGCGGCGGCGCTCCGAGGCCTCGAAGAGCTCCGGCGTGAGGCCGTTGTCGCGCAGGATGCGCTCGTATGTCGCCATGTCGAACGCGCCGCCCTGCCCGGAGAACTGGCGCACGAGGCTCTGCTTCACCTCGTCGTCGGACGCCGCAAGGCCCAGATCCTCGGCCACCCGGGTGGCCGCGAGGTTCTCCCACGCCGCCCGGTTCACCTCGGCGTTGGAAAGCGAGGAGTTGCGGCCGCGCCCGAACCCGCGCACGTCCTCGGCGAATCTGCTGAACTCGGAGGACGGCACGTCCTCCCCGCCCAGCTCCCCGGCCACCGCCGACCTCTCCTCCGGGCCTCCCCCGACGAGGAGGAAGTCGAACGCGAAGAACGCCGAGATCGCGATGGCGAATGCGCCCCAGACCCACTTGTTGCGAATGATACGGTTGAACTGATGAATGACCACTTTGCTGTTCCTGTTCTTTTCTCTGTTTTAGATTTCGCTTCCCTTCAGCCGCCGAAGTCGTCGCCGGAGGCCTGTGCGTCGTCGGAGGCCTGTGCGTCGCCGGAGGCGCCATTGCCCGCCGGAGCCGAAGCCGCCTTGGCGGCCTTGGAGCCCTTGGCGTCGTCGGTCTTGAAGGAGATGTCCTGTATGCGCACAACCTCCTCGCCGAAGTTGAGCCTCGGCTCGCCCTCCGCGAAAGTGAACCGGTTGCGCATCTCGCCCGCGGGGTCGAACGTCATGACCGACACCGCCATCCGCCCGCCGACCTCGGCCCTCTTGCGGAATATCTTGATCGCGCACTGCGGCGTGAGGCTGAAGTCGACGCTGCGGTCCTGCCTCTTCATCTCGCCGGAGACGGGGTCCCGATACGTCGACACGCCCTGGTCGAGCGTCACCTTGTAGTCCCCCGCCTCGCCGCGCAGCGACGTGAACAGCTTGTCGCCCGTGGTGCGGATCAGGACGCGGTCCGCCGCGCTCATGCGCCCAATCTTGTAGTGGACGCCGTCGATCGCGAGCATGCCGGTGACGACATGGACTTCAGCCTCGTCGCCGTCGCCCGACGGCGCAAGCCTGTGGACGCTCTCGCCGGCAAGGTCCCTGGCGGTGAAGCTGGGATACGCCACGGAGAAGAGCCCCGTGGGCATCGTGCGGGGAAGCGACACTGAGAAGGAGCCGCGCACCGGGATCACGACGCGGGAGCGGCTGCCGAACTCCGCGTCCGCCAGGCTGAACTCCGAATCGGCGGAAGCCTTGAGGGTCGCCTCCTTGCCGAACTCGAACTCGGCCGCCCCGCCAGACACGCGGAACGACGAGCCGCTCGGGTAGAACTTCCCGGGGACCGCCGCCTTGAACGCCTCCTGGCGCGGCAGCCTGACCGACACCTCCGCCTCGGCGGACAGGAAGCGCACCAGCTCGTGGAAATACTTCGCCGCAGGCTTCGACGCCGCCTGGACAAGCGCGGAATCGACTCCCTCCGCAGACTCTCCGCCCGCACCGCCAGACGCGGAATCCTCCTGCGCGAAAAGCGCAGAAACGGCGCAAGCCGCCGCCGCATAAACGCAAAAACGAACCGTGGCTCTGCTCATGTATGCAATCCTCCTTTGAAGTCGCACATTTTACGCTTTCCAAGGGCAAAAAGCAACTGTCACTTCTCCCTCGACGAGAGGGCGCGGGCGACGTCCGGCACGGCGGCAAGAAGCCGCCTCGTGTACTCGCTCGTCGGGCTCCCGAACACCTCTTCGGCGGGGCCTGCGTCGACAAACTCGCCGCAGTGCATCACGCACACCCGGTCGCACACGTTCCTCACGACCGCAAGGTCGTGCGCTATCAGCAGGATCGAGAGCCCAAGACCTCGCCGCAGATCGCGCAGCAGGTTGAGGATGCGCGCCTGCACGCTCACGTCAAGCGCGCTCACCGGCTCGTCCGCAATCAGCACGTCCGGCATGCGGGCGAGCGCCCTGGCGATGCTCACCCGCTGGCACTGCCCGCCGGACATCTCGCGCGGATACTGACCGAGGACCGCACTGCTCAGCCCCACCAGCTCGAGCAGGTCCGCCGCGCTGCGCCGCCGGTCTCCGCCCACCTTCAGCGCCTCGTCCAGGGCCTGGCGCACGGTCATGCGCGGATTGAGGGACCCAACCGCGTCCTGGAAAACCATCTGCACGGACCTGGCGCGGATCCGCACCGTGCCGGCGCACGGCCTCTCCAGGCCGATGACCGCCTTCGCTATCGTGGACTTCCCGCTGCCGGACTCGCCGACGATTCCAAGCGTCTCCCCGCGCCTCAGGCCGAAGCTCACGCCCTTCACGGCCTCCTTGGCGCCGTAGCGCACGCGCAGGCCGCTCACCTCGATCAGAACATCGCCGCCTTCCGCCGCCATCGTCAGATCCGCCCAAGGCCCACGGCGATCCTCTCGGCCAGATCCTTCTCCCGAAGGACGGACAGCACCGGGTCCAGATCGCCCTCCACGATCCGATCCAGCGAGTAGAGGGTAAGGTCCACGCGGTGATCGGTAAGCCTGTTCTGCGGAAAGTTGTACGTGCGGATGCGCTCGGACCTGTCGCCCGAACCGCGCAGCGAAAGACGGGAGGCCCCGAGCTTCGCCTCCTCCTCCCGGCGGCGGAAGTCGAGTATCCTGGCCTTCAGCGTGGCAAGGCACTTCTCCCGGTTGCGGATCTGCGAGCGCTCGTCCTGGCACTGCGCCACGAGCCCCGTGGGCAGATGCGTCATGCGCACGGCGGACTCCGTCTTGTTCACGTGCTGGCCGCCGGCGCCGCCGGCGCAGAAGAGGTCTATCCTGATGTCCTTCTCGGGAATCTCGAGCTCGTCCTCCTCGTCCGCCTCCGGGAACACCACGACCGTGGCGGCGCTCGTGTGGATGCGCCCCTGCGCCTCCGTCTCCGGGACGCGCTGGACCCGATGCCCGCCGCTCTCGAACCGGAACAGGCCGTAGGCGCCCTCGCCCTCGGCGGTGAAGACGACCTCCTTGTACCCGTCCAGCGAAGTCTGGCTGGCGGACATCACGCGGATCCGCCAGCCCTTCGCCTCGCAGTACCTGGAATACATGCGGAAGAGATCCCCGGCGAACAGGGCGGCCTCCTCGCCTCCGGTCCCGGCGCGTATTTCGAAGCATGCGTTCCGCGCCTCGAGCGGATCCGGCGGAAGCAGCCCCGCAAGCACGTCCCTCTCCGCGTCCGGGATCTTCGCCGAAAGCTGCTCCACCTCGCGCCCCGCCTCCGCCGCCAGCTCCTCGTCGAGCGAAGGGTCGGCAAGCATCGCCTTCGCGCCGTCAATGTCGTCAAGAAGCCTGAAGTACCGCTTCGCGGCGGACTCGAGCCTCTTCAGCGCCGTATGCTCCCGCACCGTCTCGCGGTAGCGACGGGCGTCCGCCATGACCGCGGGATCGCCCATCGCGGCCTCCGTCTCCGAAAGCCGCGAAAGTACCCTGGCTATCTGCTGCTTCTCAACCATAAACAGAAACGCCCGGACGAAGCCGCCCGAGCGCCACTAACGCCCGGGACGCCGGGCGAAGCCCCAAGCCGCGAGGCGGCCGACTACGCGTCCTTGCGGAACTTCGCGTAGCGCTTCTTGAACGAATCGACGCGGCCTTCCGTGTCGACGATGGACTTCTGGCCCGTGAAGTAGGGATGGCACGCGGAACAGGTGTTGACCTGCATCTCCTTCTTCGTAGAGCGCGTCTTTATGACATTGCCGCACGCGCACGTGATCGTCGCGTCTTCGTAGGTAGGATGGATTCCTTCTTTCATCTTTTTCCTCTGCCTTTCAAATGGCGCGTATCATACCATTTCGCCGAACATCGCGCAAGGGGCGTTCCGCGCGCCGCTAAACCCCTTCGTAGACCTTCGACACGAACGCCGCCGTCTGAGACTGGATGCCGGCGGCCTTGCTCTCGCGCGGGCCGGCGACATTGAGGACGAACGGGCGCCCAGGCTCGCCGTTCAGGAACTGCCGCAGCCAGGCGCGCGCCTTCTCGACCGCGTCCCGCTCGTCCAGGCTCACGACGAAGTGAGACCGCAGAAGCTTCTCGCAGAACACGCGCGTCTTAAGCGTGCCGCCGCTCAGCGGATACTTCTGCACGATGATCAGCGTCGCGTCCGAATCGACGACGTTCCTCTTCGTGCGCACGAGGTAGTTCGCGCTCGTGCCTTCGCGCATGTTCGCGCGATACCTCTCGGCAATCGTCCCGTTCTCGGCAAGCCAGCCCTTCGGCGCCCATCCGCCCCAGTCGAGTCCGAGGTTCATCGCGGCGTCCAACGCGCCTTGGTCGACGCCCGTCTGCCCGCCCGACACGATCTTCATTTCCTCTTTCTTCACAGTCGAACCCTCATGTCCAAACCAAAAACATCCTCCAGGCGCACTTCCGCTCAATCGCGCGAAATGGTGCGCATGTTCGATAGTTTTTGAAACAGGCCTATCATATTCCACCGTCCCCGTGAACGGAATCACCTACTCCAGCACCTCAACGCCATACTGCGAATAGCGGCGATCCGCCGTGACGACGGGGAGATTGCCGACAAGTGCCGTGGCGATGATGAAGCGATCCGCCGGGTCTTTGCGCGGAGCGACACGAATGCCTCTGACGGGCGGTCCGCCTTCGCCTTCCCTGCCATCGCCTCCTTCCTGATCTCGTCCGCCTCGCGCTCTATTTGCATGCCGTCAGAAATCCCTCAATGTCGTCGAGGACATAGCGTTCGCCCGTCGTGTGCAACGCGCCGAAACTGCGGCGAATGTAGTCGTCCGCGCCCGTGCGGTGGAAGAGGTCGTAGACCGCCG
>CAVERN010000008.1:0-1731 GCA_963618095.1 bacterium
GATCTCTGCCAGTGCATCGACTATGTTCGAGCGTGTCATCCGCCGCGCCACATCATTCGCCCCTGACTTTAAGCATTGGAAGAATCTATCAACTCATCCAGTCTTCTCTTGAAATCCTCTTGCGTCGTCATTACGACCTCGAAACGAAGTTTCTCATCTTTTGCCCCGTCTTTCTTGAAATACACGAACGTCTTATCCCCTTCATAGCACCATCGGAACTTGAAATTGCGATAAACAAAATCGATATTCGTGTTCCACCCAATAAACCATTTCGAGCCGCGCCTTTGCGCAGATTCGAATCCAGCCATAAGATCATTACGAGGAAGATCCAGCGGAATAATCTGATGAGGATAATTCACGTGCCTCGTCTCTCTCCGAGAATATCTCGTCAAAGTTCTGCCACATCCTCTCCATCCACGGATGATATGCCATTCCAAATTACGAGAATCACTGTTTATTGCGTCCGACAACAACCCCTCATCTCTAATCCAGTCGGGCACGCCACTATCTTGTGGAAGCGCACAAGATTCCGACAGATCAGGAATACTCAGCAACTCCGAAACGGCGCACGCACAATCTGCATTCAACAATACGCTTTCACGCCAGAAGCCCCTCCCGTTTCCAAACCACTCGTCGGTTTTAGATCCCCAATCAGAAGAACCATCTTTCTTCTTGGCGAGAATTTGTCTAGCAAGAAATGCACGAAGCAGAAGTGCGGACTTCCGATATTCCTCGCGCACGCCATCTCCGTCAAAATACTTCTCCGCATTCTGCCATTTTTCATCAAACGTCGACCATTCGACCTTCCCTTCCGAATTGTGGAACAGGAATCTGATGGCACCATTGAAGAAAGCGAACTTCTCGGCTCTGTCAATGACATCGCGCCAACTCTTGCCTTGAAACTCCTGCATCGAACCATCATAGATTCGTCGAGACCCATCAGGATTGAGAATCTGCTTTGCCTTAGCGATTTCTTCTGCGACTTGTGCCGCGTCGCGTTTAGAACCACACGTCAGGTGCGGATCGGACTTCAAAAAGGAAAGAATGTCATGCGAATGCGCGGACAACTCGTGGACCAGCTTCAGGCAACCGATCATCGTGTTGTCGTTGCCGACTCCATAATTCTCGACAATGTTCCAGGTCACACGCATCCAATCTTCGAATGCGGACTTTCGCTGATCAGGATCCATTGGCATCTTTTCATTCGCAAAAAAACGACAGAACGCATGAAAGAGGACGCGCCCCCTCGACGTTATGGGGACAAACTTCGGGATTTCCACGCCTGCGGCGTCCACTACCTTCTCGGCATTGTCATCAGCATACCGAGGCATGGCATGAAAATCAAATCCGTACCGCGAATAGAATCCAAGGCTTGCGTCAAACGCATCAAATATCCGACAAAGCTCACCCAGGCACTCTGGAGTGAGAACTTCGCGATAATCCTCAAACCCCGTATAGGCGATCCGCGTGTCATCATCTTTCTTCCCGTCCGGGCCAAGGCCATCGCCGCAGAAAGCCTTGAGGCGCTCTGCGTATTTGTCCTTCCCATTCGTCAACACCGCGCACATATTCGCGCAGTATCGATTGAAGAACGCAAAGACGATGTCGTCGATCCGACCGTCCCATATTCCATCATACGCGCCATCATGCAAACGCAAAGGCCAGAAGACCTTGTCCGCCCAGACGGTATCGAGCTTTATCGAAAAGCCATCCTTCAGATCCGCAAGATTC
>CAVERN010000008.1:1741-22218 GCA_963618095.1 bacterium
TCTGATGCGAAGGATCGATTTTCTTTATGTGGGCAACCAGGTCCGCCTTGAAATTCTCAAAGCTCGTCAACGGCTTTCCACGCGCATTCATCTTGATGTACAGGTCGTCCGATCGCCTCAATCCTGGAAGGTCAAGACAATAGAACGTTATCGGACATTCTGCCCCGGACAGCTTCTCCCACAGCTTCTCCCAGTATCTCGCGTAGGTTTTTTCGTCGCAAGAAGCGAACACCTCTTCAAGGCAAGATCCTTTGTCCGGGCGCCCCTTCTCATTCTGCGACGATGAATCTTCTCCATAGCCGCTGATCATTCCGAGCATCGCCTGAATCGTCGGATCGTGCCGCCACTGTTTTCTGAACCACGTCTGATTCTCAAGATGCTTGCGAATGCTCTTTCCGCCGGTCGGCAGATCCGAGAACTCAGACAGCTTTTCGCAGAACAATCTGGACGACATGCGCGTCGCATAAGTGAACCGCTTGAGCCTGCTCACGACACGACTCGCGGAACATGGATCTCCTTCAACCGGACGCAACATTTTCGCCCGATAGGCGACATACCAATGCAGCAGCCACAGCGTCGTCAGTCGTTGCTGCCCGTCCAGGGGCGTCACCACACCATTCGACTTCGTGCCATAGACGAAATCTAGCGTCACCGTTTTCCCGCCCTCGTCAAGCGCCGCCTTCAATTCGCAAAGGAAGGTCTCGCGCAGTTTCTCCTTTCCCCTTCGCCCCTGCGCATAGTCGCGCTGGATCATCGGGATCTCGATCTTGTTCTCCGCAAGAAACTGCCAGAAGGTCTCCTTAGTCGTTTCCTTGATCGTTTCCATCAGTCATTCTCCTCTCTCGAATAAACGCCGAACTTCTCCAACTTTGTCTTGATGTCCTTTCGGTAGCCCTCCGCATCCGTCTTCAACCAGAAGTTCGGACTTGCAACAACAGGACTATAATATTTGAAGAACACCTGTTTCGTACATGGCGGTATGAAAGCGGACGGTGCCGCTTGCCTCTCGGTCTGCTTCAAGGAAGAGCCGTCATCTCCCTTCACAAGGCGAGGAACGGGGATGTACAGTCCCTGATCCTTCCCGATGATAATTCGCCGTTTTGCAGAGAAGATGGCATTCCCATAGCTGCGATTCGTCGAAGAATCAAGTAACACGAAATTCCAAACCTTGTTCTTCTCCTCGTCATCAAGCCTGTCGTTTTCGCTTCCCTTACCCAACAACCTCTCTATGCGATCCTTCAAGTCGTCGAAATTCGTGGCATTGGGGTTGCTGACAAACGACTCTATTCCTTTCTGCAGATCTTCGCCAACGGCATTGAACCGATTGATCAGAAATTCATTTTGAGAATTCTTCTCCCCCAGATCATTCTCCGTGTTCGAATCGACGTGCTCGATATCCCACCTCTCCGTTTTGTAGAGATGGAACGGGAACTTATAGAACACCCTCGTCGAATCACCATTCTGCTTGTTCTGATCGATAACCGTCTGTAGGTTGTGAAGGAGCAGAAGCGATTTACACTTCGTCTTTTTGGCCTTTCCATCAACCTCATACGTCTCGTCGAGATTGCAACATCCGTCATTTCTAAGAATCTCGCTGATCGCGGGGACAACACAACGCTCAAGGAACATTGATTTCTCCTTGCAGACCTTCCATTTCTTGACTATCTCGTCAATCTGCACTCCGCGATCGACCAGAAAGCCAATGTAATGATACAACTCCAGATCGTTGAACCATTCGAGAAACGTCGCGAACAGACCGGAAACGCATCGCCAGCACAACTCAACACGCGACGGCAAACCCTTAGGCGCGTCCCCGCCGTCTTCGGACGGCTTCACATTCTCAGACTGGAGGTAGGCGTTGAAATAGCGGAACGTCCGATAGGCGTCTTTTCCGATCTCCATCTCCGCCATTTCCGCTCCGTCAAGCAACTTCAACTTGACGACAAGGTCAAACAGGTAGTCGATTCGCGTCGGCTTTTCATATCCGGGCTTATGAAGGAACATCCAGAACTCGTCACTCTGCAACATCGCCTCGATCCGATCCCATTCCGTGGCAATCTCAAGCTGACGAAGGCGGATTGTCTCATCTTCGCATCCCTTGAAATTGGACTTGTTCAGGAGGAGCGACTTGATCAGCTCGGAGTTGGTCAGCCCGATTTTCCCGATGTTCAGCCGCGTGAAGACCTTTATCGGATCTTCGTCGGTCTCATACCAGATGAAGCGAACCTTATCTAAAAGGGCATTTTTAAACCGCTCCGAATCAGACCCCATCTTGTCAAACCAACCCCTTATCGCCTTCCAAGCCTCGTGTATGTACCAATTATCGATACTCTTTTTACTTTTCTCCGTTGTTTTATCCTCATTCAGTAAAAGGAGTTTTAGCGTCTCCCCTATACGGGCATATCGGATGTCATAACACGACTCTACCCGAAGATAGAAAAGCAAAATGCGAACAGTCGTAAGCCGCTGCTGTCCGTCGATTACCTCCCACTCAACGGATTCAGACAACACCTTCTTGACTTGCGCCAAGGCATCCTCTGAAGCGTTCTTTGGCAGCCGTTCCAGAAATGCGTCTACCTGGTCTACCGTCTCACGAACGACGAGCGGCTGAAGGCAATAGAAACCATCGGCGAATTCGTCGCTCTCGATGAACTCCGAAAGGTCTTCCAGCAAGTCCTTGACCTGCTGCTGTCCCCAACGATAGCCCCGCTGATAGTCTGGGACAAAGAACCGCTCCTGCAAGAGGTCGCGTATGGACTTCAATTCGATCTTCGCCATCTTCAGTCTCCTTTGCCGAAATAAAGCGCGAGCATCTCGGCATTCGCATTTGCCGCGACACGGCTCTGCGCGCGGACGATGGCCGCCTTGATCTCTCTGACGGCCCCGGCGACGTCTATTGAAACGACCTTCATGTTCACGATCTCCTTTGGCGGCTGTTCCCCCCCCCCAGCACTTTTACGCACAATGCCCTTTGCACGAATTGATGACGAGAAATCCGTTCTCAAGAGGCAATTGCAAAACTTCGCAAACTTGGTAGGGCTGGCGTTCCATCGCCAGCCGCGGGCGGCGGTGGAACGCCGCCCCTGCCAACTGCCAACTACCAACCACCAACTAAGGTGCGGTTTTGCCTCATATCACGCCGCGGCGCCAGTGCTCCCTCACGGTGCGCCAGAGCACAAGGCAGAACGCCGAGAGTGGGATCGCGAGCAGGAGGCCGAGGAGCGACCTGAACGCCGCGCCCCAGAGCATGAAGGAGAAGATCACCCCGGCGAAGCCCAGGCCCGTGCTCTTGCCCTGTATGAGGGGCGTTATCGCGTAGCCGTCCGCGATCTGCCCCGCCGCCCACACGCACGACACCCCCACAAGGCGCAGGGCGCTGCCGCCGTCCCCGAAGAACGCCAGGAGCAGCGCCACCGGCAGGAACACCACCGTCCCGAGGAGCGGCACCAGGTTCACTACGCCGAGGGCGAACCCGACCAGGAACCCATACGGCAGGCCCACGAAAACGAACCCGAGCCCGTACAGGCAGCCCTCCACGAGGCAGATGACGGACTGCCGGCGGAAGAAGGACACGACGATGTCGATGAATGCGTTGATCTGCTCCGCGACGAGCGAGCGCGTGCGCTCCTTGAGGAACGGCATCTGCCTCACGCAGTCCTCCCCGCGCACCTCCGGCTTCATGAGGAAGTGCACGAAGAAGATCGCCGCCAGGATCCAGCTTATCACGCCGAAGAGCCACCGCACAACCCCGAAGCTCATCTCCACCGCCTGCCCGCCGTACTGCTCGCCGAGCATCGAGAAGAGCTCCCCGGAGAACTTGGCGGGGTCCGTGAAGAAGAGAAGCGCCGAGTCGGGCGCGCCGACCTTCACCAGCCCCTCGTACAGGCCCGGATGGTTCGCCTGCGCCCACGCGCTCGCGCGCGCCACGACCGTCGGCGCGGACGCCGCGAACGCCACGGCCTGCTCCAGCAGCATCGACCCCGCATACCACACCACGAGCCCCGCCGGGACCAGCACCGAGAGCGCCATCGCCATGACGGAGATGGTGGGGTTGCGCAGACGGCCCAGGATCCAGGCGTAGTACGGCTTGAAGAGCATCGCGAGGAACAGGCCCAGTATCACGGGCACCAGCGCCGGCGCCGCCAGGTGCAGCGCCTTGAGCGCGACCCAACCGAGCCCAAGCGCGAAGGACACCACCACCGCCACGGCGAGGGACGTCACCGCCGCCGCCGCCCACATCTTCTGCCGCTCGCTGAGATCTATCATGCGCACCCCCCCTTCGCCTTGCCGCCTCTGAAATCGAGCAGGTGCCCCAGGAGGGAGCGCGCGCCCCGGTAGTAGAAGGACAGGTCGAGGAGCGCGCGCGTCGTCGTGAGACGGTGCCAGAGCGCGGCGGGCTGCAGGAAGCCGCGGTAGACGTCGCGTATCGCGCGCTTGATCTCCTCCTCCGTCACGAGCGGCGTCTTCGTGACGGCGCGGCGCATGTCGTACTCGTCCCAGTCCTTCGTCGCAAGCCCGCCCGACGCCTCGAGCTCCCTGAAGAGCGGCGTGCCCGGGTACGGGATCGTGAGCGTGCACTGCAGCGTGGAGGCCCAGCCCCTGGCGAGCATCCTCCTGGCGAGCGCGACGGTGCGGGCGATCTCCTCCGGGCCCTCCCAGGCGTGGCCGAACATGAACGTGAGGTGCACGTCGAGGCCGGCCTCGCTCGCCCACCTCGCGCCCTTCTCCACGTCCTCGACCCTCAGCGCCTTCCTGAAACGGTCGAGCGTCGCCTGGTTCGCGCTCTCCACGCCGAAGAGGACGAACTGGAAGCCCGCCCGGCGCATGAGCCGGTAGTCCTCCGGGCCGAGGCGCCCGAAGCGCATGTTGCAGTCGATGCGCACCCTCTTCGGAAGCCCGCGGCGGATCATCTCGCTGCAGAACGTCTCGAGCCACTCGCCGACGGGGAACGTGCCGGAGTCGTCCATCACCTCCCTGACGCCGTACTTCGAGACGAGCATCTCGATCTCGTCGACGACGTCGATCGGGTCGCGCGTGCGGTACTTCGGGTAGAGCGTGGTCCAGCTGCAGAACGTGCACTTGCCGTGCCAGCAGTCGCGGCCGGACATGATGTACGTGCCGGGCGTGCGGCGGAAGTTGCCGTTCCTCTTCGCGTAGAGCTCCCAGCGCACGAGGTCGCGGTCTATCCAAGGCACGTCCCTCAGCGACTCGCGCAGCGCGAACCGCTGCACGCCCTTCGGGCATCCGGCGGCGATGTAGTCGACGAGGCCGTAGTCCCAGTCGCCGCCTGGAATGACCGCCCACACGCCCGGCTTCCCGATCGACTCCTGCGGCAGCGCCGTTACGTGGTCGCCCACGAGCACGAACCTAACAAAGTCCTTGGGCAGGGGCGCGGAGCCTCCAGAGGCTCCGGCAGAACAGAGCGACGCCCCCTCCTTGGGCAGGGGCGCGGGGCCGCCAGAGGCCCCGGCAGAACAGAGCGACGACCCCTCCTTGGGCAGGGGCGCGGGGCCGCCAGAGGCCCCGTCCGTTCGATGCTCCTCGATCCACTTCCAGTGCCTCTTCACCACCGGCGTCTTCGTCTCGATCACCACGAGCTCCGGCCTGAAGGCGGCGAGCGCGGCGTCGAAGGCCTCGCTCGTCATCTCGGCGGCGATGCCGTCGAGGAAGAGCACCTCGTGCCCGGCCCTCTTGAGCATCGTTGCCGCCGTCGCCGGCACCACCGGGAAGATGTAGGTCGGCCGCGAGAACCACTGGAACTGACGGTTCTGCGTGAGGAGCGGCACCCCCTTCTCGCTCGGCAGCGGCGGATAGCAGATCGCGACCCTCATCCCACGTCCCCGTCACGCGCACGCCTCGCGAGGCCGTGCGCCGGCGCTCACCACTTGTATCCCACGCCGAGCGAGTACCTCAGGTCGGAGTGCTTCGTGCCCGCGCCCACCTGGCTCTTGTAGTCCCACTCGATCCGGCCGTAGAGCTGCCAGTTGGCCCGGAAGGCGTACGTGAAGCCAACGTCGCTGTCGATCATGTAGTTGTCCTGCCAGTCGCTCAGCTCGGGCAGGTACACGAAGTTGTGGGCGAAGTTGAACCCGCTCACCCAGCTCGGGTCCCACGTGAGGTGGTGGGCGTAGCTGAACGCGGCGTAGCTGTCGTCGAGGGAGGACTCGAAGCGCTCGTTCACCCACGTCACGCCGAGCTCCTGGCTGAAGCTCCACTTGCCGAGGCCGTCGAACGCGCGGCCGTCAAGCCACTGGAGGCCGAGGCCGGCCCCGAGGCGGTAGCGGTAGTCGAGGAGCATGATGCTGTCGTGCTCGTAGTTCCCGCTCACGTAGCTGTAGAGCATCTTCGACCAGAAGTGGTCCTCCTGCGCCTGGATCTCGAACCTGTTGGCCGTCTTCTGCTTCGTCTCCTTGCTGTCGCCGGACTGCGCGAAGTTGTAGGAAAGCGACCCGTTGAGGCGGTCCTTCTCCCAGCGGCGCGAAACCGTGGCGAGGGCGGACACCGACTCGGAGATCGAGTTCCCCCTGGACGCCGTGGCGGAGACGTTCACGCTGCCGTGCCACGTCTCGGCCTTCGGCACTACGGACTTCACCCTGCCCATGTCGAGAGGCTTGCCGTCGAGGGTGAACCCGCCCTCGCCGCGCGCCACCACGCCCGTCTCCACGTGCCTGTCGACGAACTCCACGGGCTTCGGCGCGTCCGTGGACATGGACACCACGTTCGCCTGCTTTATCTTCACGTCGCCGACGTCCTCCGACGAGAAGTCGATCACCCCGCCCTCGATGTGCTTCACGACGCCCACGAGCCGGGCCCCGGACTTCATCACCACCGTATCCGCGTGCGCCGCCACCGCACAGAACGCCGCCGCAAATGCAAGTATCACTCTCATCCCACTACCCCCACGATGTGCTCCTGTATGGTAAATGCGCGTATTATAGCGGAACGCGGATGGAGTTTCAACGGACTTTCCGCCTTTTCGCAGATTGCGTTCCGAAAAGCGGATGGCGAACTTCGGCGGCCGGGCGTTCACGAGCGACTTGGACGACGCGCGCTTCAGCCTCTCCGGCATCACGTCCTCCGCCTCGCCCTCACGCAAGTCGCCCGCTCCCCGTGCGAGAGGCTGGCCAGGAACGCCGCGAACGGGGCGTTCTTGTCCGTGGGACGGAAGTCGATCTCCATGGACTCGCGCCCGAGGTCTCCGCACACGTACCCGTACGCGAAGAACTCGAGCGTCCGCCCCATCGCCCGGCAGCTCATCACGAAGTCGGTCATCGCGCCCCGCGCGACGTCGACGACGACGTAGCACACCAGCCCCATCTCGCCGAACCTGTCGCGCAGGCGGAACGCGTACACGCGCATGCCGGGGTCCGCAAGGAGACGGCGGAAGTCGTCCTCGCTCCGCCTGATCGTCGTCGCGTTGAACTGGTTCGTCTTGCCCGCCATCTGGGCGAGGCGCGGGACGTCGCCATCCGAGGCGAGCGACGGCGAGGCCTCGAGGCCGAGGGTGGCGAGGTACTCGGACTTCGAGAACTCCGCGCGCGCCGCGTCCGGCCGCACGAGGCCCGCGGGGCGCAGCGCCCGGAGACGATCCTCCTCCGTCCTCCCCATGTCCGCGAAATACGTCTCCCCCAGGCGCTCGGCGAGGCCGACCATGCCGCGCGCGCGCCAGCGGTCCATGTCGTCCGCGACCATCACCTCCGGAAGGTGGGCGCGCATCTGCGCGCGCTCGTGGGGGCTGTCGTCCACGAACACGAAGGAGTCGGCGCCGACGTTGAGGCTCGCCGCGGCGGAGAGCAGCGAGATGGGCTTCGGCTCCCAGCTCACGCCGACGAAGGCGAAGTCGCCGAGCGAAAGCGGCATGTCGCCCCGGGCAAGCGCCCGCTCTATCGGGGAGGACCCGCCAGACGGCGGATCGTTCTTGCTCAGGAGCGCGAGCATCACGCCCCTGGCGCGGAGCGCGAGCAGAGCCTCCTGGAACCCGGCGTACGGAGAGACGCCGTCCGGGCCATCCTCGCTGACGATGCCGTCCCACAGCGTGTTGTCGGCGTCCACCGCCAGGACCTTCGCCGGACGCACCGGCACCCGGCGATAGAAGTCGCCGAACGTCTTCAGGCGCTCGACGTCGGCAATGGGGATCCTCGCGCCCCAGCGGGCCTCAAGCTCCATCACGAGGTTGAAGTGCCTTACGGAATCCCACGAGCCGCGCTCAGGGTTCAGGCCGAGGGCGTCAAGCGTCTCTCGGAACTCCCGCTCCGTGACGGCGATCAAGCCTCCACCATCCCCTTCCTGATCTCGCCGAGCGTGGTGACGGCCGCCCCGGCGCTCAGGCCCGCCCCGAAGCCGGCGAGGAGCGCCATTCCGCCGGCGCCGGGGAGCAGATCCAGCGCGGGCGCGCTCCAGTCCGCAAGCGTGAGCGCCGCCGAGCACGATCCGGTGTTCGCGAACCTGCGGCCGCTCCCGGCAAGCCGATCCGCAAGGCCAAGCGCCTCCGCAAGCTGCCTTGTCATGTACATGTTCGCCTGGTGCGGCACGAACACGGGACGGCGCCCGGCAAGCAGCTCCGACCCGGCGATGAAGGACTCGAGGAAGCGGCGCACCGGCCCGGCGACGAAGCGGAACACGCCGAAGCCGTCCATGCGGATCCTGTCGCGACACGTGAGCGCGCCGCCGCCGGCGCCGTCCGTGAGGAAGGCGAACTCCCACGAGGACCCGCCCGGGGCGAGCAGCGTGGCCGAGGCCCCGTCCCCCATCACGGCGAGCGTCGCGCAGTCGGAGCGGTCCACCCACGCGCTCTGCACGTCCCCGTCGACGAGCAGCGCCCTCTTCCCCGTGAGCCTCACGAGCTGGACCGCGGACATGAGGCCGTATATCCAGCCGCTGCACGCCATCGACAGGTCGTACGCCGCCGCGTCAGCGCCAAGCCCGAGCGCGTGGTGCAGACGCGCGGAGAGCGCGGGGAAGCGGTCGCGCCCCGAGAAGCTCACGGAGACGATCCCCCCGACCTCGGAGGGATCCACGCCCTCGAGCGCCCGGCGGGCCGCCGGCAAGGCCAGGTCGAGCACGTCCTGCCCGTCCCCGGCGACGCGGCGCGAGGGGAAGCCCGTGGCGCGGACTATCCCCCGGGCCTTCTCCTCGCCGACGAGCGGCACGAGCTCGGCGAGGCTGTCCACCTCCCGGGAAGGCACGCAGCCGAAGACCGCCTCGACGTCTACGCCGTCCACCCTCATCCCTGGCCTCCACCAGAGACCGTCCGCACGGTCACCTCATAGCCATGCCGCGCGTTGCGGAAATGGATGGAGCCGTCCGGCAGGACCTGCCTCACAGAATGCAGGCCGCCGCCGTCCGACGCCGAGACCTGGCGCCGGCGGCCGTCCGCCGTCTCGTCCACGGCGAAGCCGTCGCCGAGCGCGCGCTCAAGCGCGCGGGTGGACAGGAGGGCGAGGGCCATGTCGAACATCACGCACTCGGGGTCGAGCGCGGACGGCACCTGCGGCGCGCGCTCCCAGCGCATGGTGTGCGGCCTCTCCACCGTAAGCGTCGCAAGGCGCACGTGAGGGGCGAGCAGCACGGCGGCGAACCTCTCGCCGTCGCCCTTCAGGACGCACTCCAGGGCGAACGGCTCGTCCTTCCAGGAGCCCTCCACCATCTGCACCCTGGTGCCGCGCACCTCGGAGAGAAGGGCCTCGGCGAGGGCGGCGTCGCGGGGCTCCTCGCGCACCACGACCGTGCTGCACCCGCACGCGAGCGCGAGCGAGCACGCGGCGAGAAGCCCAAGACCCCTCACCTGCCCCTCCGCCGCCTCGTCGCCTCGCGGCAGACGAGCATCGAGAGGAGGAGGAACGCGACGGAGACGATGCGGTGGGACCAGAGCAGGAACTCCTGTCCGTCGCTCCCGAACACGTGCATCATCGGCATCACGGCGGTGAACACCACGCATGCGGCGCAGACGAGCCAGGCGGCCCAGAGCGCCGCCGCCAGCGGCGTGGCGGTGCGCTCGGCGTGCCGCAGCGCCGCCACAGACGCCACGGAGCCCGCGAGGACGCCGCCGGCGACCATGTGGAGCACGAGCCACCACCAGGTCATGCCGCCAAGGCACCATCCCGCGATCCCGGACGCCGCGAGATAGAGCGCGGAGGCGACGATCCCGGCGTCCGCCAGCCACTTGAACGCCCCCCACAGGAAGTGCGTGGTGGAGGCCCGCACCCTTGCCGCCGCGCGGTTGACCGCGAACGCCGCGGCCGCGACCGCGAACACGCAGAGCAGCGCGAACACCGCCCACAGGACCGCCTTGAAGATCGGGCGGCCGAGGAACGAGAGGCTGAGCGCCGTGAAGTACACCGGCGACTCGTACCCCTTGAAGAAGCCGCTCCTCACGTCGTGGCAGGCCGCGCACCTGTCCGGATCCGCGCCGCGCGCCGCGCGCGCCGGGCGCACGTCGTGGGCGAACGCCCAGTACACGCAGTTCGAGCCGTCAACCGCGGCCCGGCGGCAGAGCTCCACCACGCCGGACGCGTTCTTGCGCACGAACGGCTCCTCGATGAACGGCACGTCCGTCTCCCAGTGCGCCCTGCCGTATATGCCAACGCGGTTGGCGCGCATCGTGCGTACCTGCACCGTGCCGGCGGAGGGGTCGCTCCCGGAGTGGCACACCGTGCACGAGAGCTTCTCGAAGTGGACGAGGGGGATCCCCACGTGCGCGGGCCTGGGCCCGGAGCCGCCCTTCTCCACGTGGCAGGAGGCGCAGCTCTTCGTCTCGATCCGATGGTCCATGCCGTTCGAATGGCAGTCGACGCAGCGCATTCCGCGCTGGAGATGCACGTCGCCGAACACCTTGTGGGACGGCTCGCCGACGGTCGCCGCCACGTGGCAGGCGAGGCAGTTCTCGTTCCTCGGCTTCCCCACCCGGAACGAGCAGCGGCCCTTGTCGTCGAACTTCGACGCCTCGTAGACCATCTTCTGCGGGACCTTGAAGAGGTGGTCGTCCTTGTTCTCCGCGACGAACGGGTCCCAGGACGCGTCCAGGCGCGCGTTCATCCCCTCGACCCGCGCGTACCCGGCGGCGGCCATCGCCGCCCCGCCCCAGTTCTCGCGCATCGTCTGCTTCGCCCACTCGCTCACGTCGTAGTCGTCCTGCGAATGGCAGGCGAGGCAGTTCATCTCGAGCGGACCCGTGACGAACCAGCGCTGGCGGTCCCCGGCGGCCTCGCCCATCGCCTCGGCGCTCGCGCCGATCCCGCCCCCCGGGAAGGCGTAGCCGAAGTGCCGCACCCACTCCCAGGCGGAGAGCCCGCCCCGGTCGGAGACGGACACCACGCGGCAGGAGCCGTTCGTGGAGCAGAGGAACCACGGCTCGCGGTTCACGGAATTGACGACGTCGTTCGTGCCGCCGGTGCGGAAGTGCGACCCGCCCCGCATCCTGTCCACCTCGTGGCACTGCCCGCACGTCCTCTCCTGGGACACCGGGGACGGCAGCCGCCCGGAGGCGGAGACCGGGTCCCCGTCCCTGTCCACCGGCACGAATCGGTGCGCCGGGACGGTGCGCCCGCCATTGTAGTCTCCGGCCGACGCCGCCGACGCGACGGCCGCCACCGCCGCCAGCGCCAAGAATCTCGCCTTTCCTCCCATGTCCAGCATCCCCCTCCCTTTCGGCCGGGCCCGGCCTCACCCCTTTAGATCGTTCCTGAAGTCCGCCACCGACTTGCGCGACCTCGCCTTCATGAAGATCCTAACCGGCGCGCCCTCGAGCCCGAAGCGCGCGCGTATCGCCTTCTCGATGTAGGACCTGTAGGCCGGCACCACCAGCTTGGGGTCGTTCACGAAGAGGCGTATGGTCAGGGGGTCCGTGCCCACCTGCAGGCCGTAGTAGACCTTGAGCCGCTTCCCGTTGCGCATCGGCGCGAGGGTCTTCCTGGTGGCGGCCTCGATGGTGCGGTTCAGCACGCCCGTCGGCATCTGGGTGCGGACGCTCGACGAGACAGCGTCGATGGCGTCCACGGTGCGGCGGATGTTGTAGCCCGACTTCGCGGAGCAGTACACTATCGGCGCGAACGAGAGGAACGGCATCATCTGGCGTATCGCCCCCGTCGCGTCGGCCTCGACTATCCCCTTCTCCTGGGCGAGGTCCCACTTGTTCATCAGGATCACGCAGGCCTTCTGCGCGTCGATGATCTTTCCCGCGATGCGCATGTCCTGGCGCGTCGGGCCGATCTCCGCCTCCATCGTGAGCAGCACGACGTCCGCCTCCTCGATGGCCTTCTCGCTGCGGAAGAGGGAGAAGTTGTCCACGCTCGTCTTGGACATCTGGGTGTGGCTCTTCATGCCCGCCGTGTCGACGAGCGTGTAGTGGCGGGCCGCCGGGCCCTCGCCGATCGCGAACGGCACGTCCACGGCGTCGCGGGTGGTGCCGGGGATCGCCGAGACGATCACGCGATCCTCGTTGAGCAGCCGGTTTATGTACGAGCTCTTGCCCGCGTTCGGCCGCCCGACCACCGCCACGCGCAGCGGCCTGGAGGCGGTGGGCTCCTCCTGCGGCGGGAGCGCGCCCACGATCCTCTCCACGAGCGGGGACATCCCGCGGCCGTGCTCCGCCGACACCGGGAACACCTCCATGCCGAAGCGCGCGAAGTCGTCCGCCCGCCCGTCGTCCTCCGGGCGGTCGCACTTGTTCGCCGCGATCACCGTCGGGCATCCCGACTCGCGCACGCGCTTGAGCACCTCCTCGTCGAGAGGGGTGATCCCGCTGCGCGCGTCCACCACCGCCACGCACAGGTCGGAGTCCCCTACGGCAAGCGCCGCCTGCGCGCGCGTCTCCTCCGCAAGGGGGTCCTGCGAGCCGGGAGTCCTGTCGAACGCGATCCCGCCGGTGTCCACGAGCATGAATCGCCTGCCGAGGACCGTCACCTCGCGCGCGACCCGGTCGCGCGTGACGCCCGGCTGGTCGAACACGATCGCTATGCGCTCCCGCGCTATGCGGTTGAAGAGCGCGGACTTCCCCACGTTGGGCCTTCCTACTATCGATACCGTCGCCATGCCTTGCCTACCAGACCATCTCCGAGGCCCTGAACACCGGGCCGTCCACGCAGCACCGCGCGTTCCACTCCTCGCCGTCCGCGCGCCTCAGGCGCTGGATGCAGGCGAAGCAGGCGCCGACGCCGCAGACCATGTGGCGGTCGCACGAGATCCACCCCGGGACCCCCAGGGAGAGGGCGCGGTCCGCAACCGCCCTGAGAAGCCCGTCCGGCCCGCAGGCGAAGAGCTCGAACCCCTCCCCCGCCCCGCGAAGGCGCCTGAGCTCCGCGTCGAGCGGCACTACCGCGAAGCCCTTCGCGCCGTACGAGCCGTCGTCCGTCGCCGCGAACACCTCGACGCCCATCGCGGCGAAGCGCCCGAGCTCGAGCAGGTCGCCCGCCGTGCGCCCGCCCACGAAGAGCCTCGGGGCCTTGCCCGCGCCCACCAGGCGCCTGGCGAGGAAATGGAGCGGGGCTACGCCGTAGCCGCCTCCGACGAGAAGCGGCACGCCGCCGCACTCGACGGGGAATCCGCTCCCGAGCGGGCCGACGACCTCGACCTCCTCCCCCTCCGCCGCCCTGGCCAGCGCCTCCGTGCCGCGCCCGACCACCTTGTAGAGAAGCGTGAGCGTCCCGCCGCCCCCGCCGGCGGCGGGAGGCTCGGCGTCGAACACGGAGAACGGACGCCTCAGAGCAGCCTCCTCGAGCCCCGGCACCTTCACGTGCACGAACTGGCCCGGGGAAACCACCGACGCAATGCGCGGAGCGCGAAGCGCAAGCATCCTGTACCCAGGAGCCGCGTCCCTGTGCAGGGAGATCGTGCATCTCTCGTTAACGGCCATTCACCCTCTCCAAAAAATTTTGAGGGAATTATACCACATCACCGCGCCACGCGCCTGACCGCGCGCTCGGCCGACAGGCCAGACGCCCGGTCCCGGCAGACGATCCGGTATCCGCCGTCCGCGTCGTCGAGGTTCGTCTGGATCTCCACGGTGCACGAGCCTCCCTGCAGGCACACGAACCCCGCCCCGTCGAGCTCCCGCCCCGCGCCGTCGAACGCCCGCACCTCGCCCGGCAGCAGCGCGTCCACCGGCCTGCCGGACGCGCCAAGCGCCTGGAACGTGACGCGCATGGCGTCGCCCGCGCGCACCTTCGCGGGGGCGTCAACCCTCACGGAGGCGATCCGCTCGCCGAGGAACGCGAAGAGGCGGCCGTCGTTCGTCTCGTAGCGCACCGGCACCACGATGCGCCCGCCGCTCCGCGAGAACGCGGCCTCCCCGCCCCGCGAGAGCTCGTACACCGCCGCGACGGACCCGTCGTCCGCAAGCGACACGCTGCCCTCGAACGGCAGGCCGCTCTCCATCGTGAGCCCCCACTGCCCGACGTAGCGGCCGAACGTGCGCCTGTCGTTGACCGCGAAGAGATAGCGCACCCCGTTCCAGCGGCGGCCGTACACCACGATCTCCGGCGAGGAGCTGTCCGCCTCGGGCGCGTAGCGGGGCGCCAGGTCGCGCCGGAGATCCTCCGCCTGCTTCTGCATCGCGGACTTCGCGCGCATCGTGCCGAGGCGCGTCTTCGCGTCCCCCTCGCGCGACGCCTCCATCGCGTCAACGTCCTCCGTGTGGTCCGAGGCCGGCGGCGGAGCGAAGCTCACGAGCGGCACCGTGACGTCCGCCCTGAGCGCCGGGAGAAGCTGCCCGTCCGCCACGAGGATCCCGCCCTCGGACTGGAACTTGCGGATCCTCTCGACCACGGGGCGGACGAGGAACAGGCACTGCGGCGCGTAGAGGACCCTCACGCCCTCAAGCCCGTCCCGGAGAATCGTCTCCTCGTAGACGACCCGCGGGTCCAGCCGCGCCCTCTGCAGGAACATCACGGGCGCAGACTTCCACCCCCACGGCGACGGCCCGCCGAGCGCGCAGGTGGTGAAGCTCTCCAGGACCGCCACCGGCGACTCTGCCCGCCCGAGGCGCTTCAGCGTGGGCCCCAGCGGCGCGACGACCTCCTTCAGCAGACGCCTGAGCCTCTCGGCGGACTCCGGATTCGTGTACGTGTAGCCCGTCGCCCGCCCGGTCTCGTAGATCGTCCCCCACCCGTGGTACATGACCGCCTGCACGGGCTTCGCCAGCATCGACCAGGTCGCCTCCTGGAGCGAATCCGGCGGGATCGACGGGAAGTCGGCGAGCGGGCGGCGGCGCACCCACTCCGGCTCCGGGCTGACCTTCACCCCCTTCGGGGCGATCTGCGAGCGGTAGCAGATGAGCTGCGTCATGATCGCCGGACGCTGCCCGGGGCGCCCCGCCACCATCGCGAGGACCTCCTCGGCGGGGCCCGCCACGTTCATCGGCTCCGGCACGGAGTACACCCACTGGTTGAGCATGTCTACCGTCCCGCCGGAGCCCCATATCGGCGGACACCTCACCGCCGGGTCCCAGAACACGAAGAACTCCGGCCTGTCGATCAGGCGATGGTACTCGTCCGAGATCGCCCCGGAGTAGCCCGGCCACCCGTCGCCGCCCTTCCAGAACCAGCGATAGTAGGACAGCACCGGGTCGTCCGGCGGCACGACGCCGTCCGGGAAGCGCGCCTTCGACGCCGCGAGGCCCCTGGCGCCGCGGATCGTCCTCTCCTCGACCTCCGGCGGCACGTCGCGCCCCGTCTCCGCCCTGTAGCGCAGATGCTCCGTGTTGAACGACGGCGCGGAGGCGTCGCGCGCCTCGGATATCGCGAGCACTCCCACGAAGCCGGGATGGGTGCCGTAGAGCTCGGCGTCCTTCCTGACGAGGGGCATCATCGCCTCGACGAACGCCGGGTTGGACACCTCCTCCGCCATCCCCTTCCCGTGGGGGCGCACCTTTCCCCGCCGGTCCGTGCGGGCGTACTTCGCGTCCGGGCTGCCGCCGGGGAACTCGGCGCGCATCGAGTGGAGAAGCCTCACGCCGGAGACGACCGCCTCGTCGTACGCCCTGGCGAGGTCCGGATGCCCCGGGGCGGCGTACCTCAGGGCGTGGGTGAAGCCGAAGTCGGCGATCACGCCCTCCAGCCCCGGGTCGTAGCCCCACATGAGGGCCGGCATCGCGTCGCCCACGCGCGGGCCCACGCCGACGCGGAAGATGCGCGACACGCAGGCCCTCCCTCCGCCGTCCGCCCGGCATCCGTCCGCGCTCACGCGCATCGTCCGCCAGCCGGGGCGCACCCTCGTCTCGATCCCGCACGCGAGCAGCGCGTCCCCGCCGGCGGGGATGCCGTCGATGCGGCGCTCGGTGCGGCGCACGCGCCCGCTCTCCACGAACTGCTCCACGACCACGCACACGTTGGAGAGCGCGGCCTCGACGGCGTTCCTCACCCTTACGGACACCACGGCGTTCGTCTCGCCGCGCACGAACGCCGTCCTCCCCTCAAGCACGACCGCCACCGCGTCGCGCTCGCAGGCGGAGACCGCCACGCGGCGGACCGCGCCGTCGAAGGGATGGTGGTTCGAGACCGCCCGGTCGCCGATCACCGGCCTGAACTTCCTGGACGGCGCAAGAGGCCCCACGTGGTCGAGGGCGCAGTCGAGGCGCTCCCCGCCGAACTCCCACACCACGCGCCCCGCCGCGCTGAAGAAGAAGGAGACGGACGCGGACTTCCCCGGCGCGACCCGGACCGCGGGGCCGGCCACGCGCTCGGTGGCGTTCGAGAACCCCAGGAACAGCACGGGGGTGCACCTGCCGGAGCGCACCTCCATCGCGAGCTGGAAGCCGCGATGCGTGTGCTTCGGCGCGTACGTGATCGCCATGTCGTCCCAGAGGATCGAGCTGCACGGGGGAAGGTTCGTGGCGCACATCGCTCCGAAGGTCACGTCCGCCTCGAAGAGGAACGCCCCCTCCGGCGTCCAGAGCCCGTCGAGCGCGAACCCGGCGGCGAGCGCGACGTTGGTCGGCGCCGTGGAGACGATCCCCGACCCGGAGAGGGCGGCGCCACTGTTGAGCCTGCCGCCGGACGGAAGACGCCCGTCGGAGAAGTCCCACACGCGCCGCTCGCCCGTCAGGCGGGCGCAGTCCCGCGGAGACTGCCCGCAGAGGGATGCGACGGGCATCTCCTCCACGAGCGGCGGCGCGGAGCCCGGCCTCCCGCACCCGCAAAGAGCCGCCGCCGCGGCCGCAGAGGCCGCGAGCCCAAGAATCCGGATCTTGTCCATGATGCCCTCCTGTTCGCCTTCGGGAGGAGCGCGCCGCTACCGCCGCCCGCGGCCTCCCCTGCGGTCGCCGTCCGGCGCCTTCATGGTGGCGCACAGCACCCCCTGGAAGCGCACCTCGTAGCCGTCTCCGTCATCCGACATCTCGGCGAGGACGCACCCCGCGCCCTCCTCGAAGTACTCCCAGCGCTCGTCGTCGGTCTTGTAGAGGACCCCGCGCGAGCTCATCACCTGCCAGGCCACGAACCGGCGCCCGTCCGGCGCCTCGACGCGGACCTTGAGCTTCGTCTTGAACGGAAGCCTCACGCCGGTTGGCGTGACGAACGTGGACTCGTGCTCCTCGTGCCCGTAGTCGACGTGCAGGTACACGCCGTCCTCGCTCACGAAGCGCGCGCTCCTGATCGGGGAGAAGGTCCACGTGGCGCACCCCGCCACGAGAAGGGCCGCCAGGCCGGCCATGCCGCACAGTACTTGCCTCATCTTTCAGTCCCTGCATCTGCAATCGGTAAAACAGGGTCGAATGATAGCACATGGCGGACGCCCGGCGCAATGGCGCGCGCCGATTTCTGCTATAATGCGCGGCGCAATGGAAACGAACGGGGAGGCAATCGCGAAGCTCGGCCGCCTCCGGGAGCGCCTCCGCGCCCTCGGCAGCGCGGTGGTCGCGTTCTCCGCGGGAGTGGACTCCACGCTCCTCCTGTGCGTCGCCCACGAGGTCCTGGGCGACCGGGCCGTCGCCGCGACGGTCAGGTCCCAGACGCTCCCGCGCAGGGAGCTCGAGGAGGCGGTCCGCTTCTGCCGCGCCAGGGGGATCAGGCACAGGATCGTGGACTTCGACGCTCTTGCGCTGCCGCAGGTCGCGGGGAACTCGCCGGACCGGTGCTACCACTGCAAGAAGGCGCTCCTCGGGAAGCTCCTCTCGCTGGCGGGGGAGGTGGGGGCCGCCGCCGTGGCGGAGGGGTCCAACGTGGACGACGACGGCGACTTCCGCCCCGGGCGGCAGGCCGTAGGGGAGCTTGGCGTCGCAAGCCCGCTCCACGACGCCGGCCTCACGAAGAGCGACATACGCGCTCTCTCGAGGGCGATGGGGCTGGCCGCCTGGGACAAGCCGTCCTTCGCCTGCCTCGCCTCGCGGATACCGCACGGGGAGCGCATAACCGCCGAGATCCTCTCCCGCGTCGAGCGCGCCGAGGAGTGGCTCTCCGATTCCGGGATGGGGCTGAGGCAGCTGCGCGTGAGGGCCCACGGCGACATCGCGAGGATCGAGGTCCCGCTGCCGGACGTCCCGCGCGTCGCCGCCCACGCTGCGGAGGTGTGCTCGGAGATGACGCGCCTCGGCTTCCGCCGCGTAACCCTCGACCTGGCCGGCTACCGCACCGGGAGCATGAACGAGCCGCCCGCGGCCGCGTCCGTCAGTCGCCGACCTTGAGGTCGTTCACCACGATCTTGGTGCGGCGCCGGGTCCCCGCGGTCTCGACCTCGAGGACGTTCGGAAACCATCGCCCGTCGAACTTCCTTATCCTCGTGCCCCACAGGCGGCGGAACGGCCTGCCGTCCTTCAGCTCCTCCGCCTGCATCAGGCACCCGGTCTTCCTGTCGCACCAGGCCCGCACCTGGCGCTCGCCGTTCGAGACGAGGATCACGTCGCACTTCTGCCCATGGACGCTCTCGCCCTCGCGCTCCGCCTCGTACTCGGCCTTCGGCCACCACAGGAAGTCGAGCGTGAGATCGAGCCACGTCACGTCCGTGCCGAGGATGCGCCCCTCCGGGACGGGGCCGGGGCGCAGGATCTCCACCCTCTCGACCACGCCCGTCTCGCCGGGCTTCCGGAACTCGAGGAGAAGCCGCGCCGGGACGGAAGAGCGGTCAGACCTGAGCGTGTAGTCGTACTCGGCGGACGCTATCCCCTTGCGGCTGCGGAGCACGATCTCCCCCGTGGCGGTCATGTGCCCGGACGGAAGCATCGCCCTGCAGTTGGCGAGCACGTCCATCGCCGAGCAGAAGAGCAGCAGGGCGATCATTTCAGCCGTCCCTCCAGCCTGGCGTCGCGCGGCCCGCCGAGCGCCCGCCCGAGCTCGTAGTACTGCCTGGCGCTCTCGCGCCCCTCGCCCGGTATCGCGAACATGAGATGGGCGAGGTTGTAGTACGGCAGATAGCTCTTCGGATGCGCCCTCATCGCCTTCTCGAGGGTGCGCCTCGCGGCGAGGTAGTACTTGAGGCCGCTCTGCGCCGCCGACCGGAGGATCAGCACGTTCAGGTCGTTCCTGCGCTCCTTCTCGAGATCCTCGAGCAGAAGATCCGCCGCCGCGTAGTCCTTCGCCCGGATCTCGCGTATGGCGGTCTGCATCTTTTCGTCAAAGCCGTCCACCGGCGGGCTCGCGACCGCCCTGCCGGCGTCGACGGCGGTCGCGGGGGCGGACGCCCTGCCGGCGTCGACGGCGGTCGCGGGGGCGGACGCCCTGCCGGGCGACGCGGCGGTCGCGGGGGCGGACGCCCTGCCGGCGTCGGCGGCGGTCGCAGGGGCGACCGCCCTGCCGGCGTCGGCCTTCTTCGTGGGGAGGACGCCCTTCTTCCTGGCCTGCTCCTCGTCGTACTTCCGCTGGAGCTCGGTGGTGTCCGTCACCGCCACCGCGCGGACGTTCTGCTCCACCTGGGAGAAGCGTATGGAGTCCATCGCGGCGGACGTCGCCGCTATCTTGTTGCGGAGCGGGGCGAACTCCGGCTTGTCGGCGCGGTCGGGGTTCTTCTCGGCGACGTCCACGAGGTTCGTGAGCGCCGAGTTGTAGAGCTCCAGGGCCTTCTCGGCGTCGCCGTCGAGCGCGGCGTCCTCGGCCTGCTCGATGAGGTCGTTGGCGTTCTCGAGCAGACGGTGGAGGCGCGGCTTGGAGTCGGGAGAGTCCTCGTCGACCCCAAACGGCCAGTACCAGGCCGCCCGCGCCGTCATGGACGCGAAGGCGGAAAGCACGGCAAGAAGCAGGATGGTCCGTTTCATGGTCGGCCATTATACCACACAAGGGGATCGCGCACGGAATCCAAGGCGCGCGGCTGGCGGCGCGCGACGAGGATCCGCGCGCCCAGGGACTCCGCGGCGGCGCGGAGCTCCGCCGGCGAGAGGGAGAGCGCCGCCGTCGTGAGGGCGTCCGCGACCGCGCCGCTCCCCGCGAGCGCCCAGCTCTGCGCCCAGCGCGTCTTCCGCGTGCCGCGCCGCACGTCCCAGATGTGCTCGCCGCGTATCTCGGTCCCGCTGCCGGAGAGCGCGCCGGACGAGAGCTCGACCGCGGTGTCTATGCGCG
>CAVERN010000008.1:22228-23847 GCA_963618095.1 bacterium
GGCGCCAGGGCCCGCCGGAGGCGAGCACGGTGCTGGACCCGGCGTCAAGCAGCCATTCGCCGAAGCCGAACTGCTCGCCCTCGAGGATCCTGCGGCACTCGTCGAGAGCGAAGCCCTTGCCGACGCCGCCGAAGTCCAGCTCCACCCTCTCGGCGACGGCCACGCGGCAGCGCTCCCGGTCTATCGTGACGGCGGAGAAGTTGCGCCTCTCCACGGTGGGGTCGAACGCCCCGGCGGTCGCGGCGCACACGCGGGCGCAGACGACGAGGAGGTCGACGGTCTCCCGCGACACCGCGCCCACCTCCCCCGGGCGCAGCGCCCGGATGGCCGCGACGTCGCTCGTGTCGCTGAACCTCGTCAGCATGACCTCGAGCGCGTCTATGCGGTCGAAGCACGCCCGCGCGGCGGACGCCGCGAGCGCCGCGTCCTCGCCGCCCACGGTGAGGGCGAACTCCGTGTCCATCGCCTTGTGCAGGAATCTCGCCATCGGCCGAACCTCCCAGAAGAAAGCGGAGGGACGCGCCGTGCGCCCCTCCGCCAGACGCCGTGCGCACCGCGCACGGCCACGCAATGCCGCGGGAAGCCTACAGCTTGTTGTTGGACCCGAGCACCTTCACGATCTTGTGGACGTAGAGCTTCTTCATCTCCTCGCGCGCCGGGGTGAGATACTGGCGCGGGTCGAAGTGGCCCGGGTTCTCGGAGAGATGCTTGCGGATGGCCGCGGTCATCGCGAGGCGGGAGTCGGAGTCGATGTTGATCTTGCACACCGCGCTCTTCGCGGCCTTGCGGAGCTGCTCCTCGGGGATGCCGACGGCGTCGGGGAGCTTGCCGCCCTTCGAGTTGATGACGTCCACGTACTCCTGCGGGACGCTGGACGACCCGTGGAGGACGATCGGGAAGCCGGGGAGCTTCTTCTCGACGGCCTTGAGCACGTCGAACGCGAGCGGCGGCGGGATGAGCTTGCCCGTCTTCTTGTCGCGGGTGCACTGCTCGGGCGTGAACTTGTACGCGCCGTGCGAGGTGCCGATCGAGATGGCGAGCGAGTCGCAGCCCGTCTTCGTCGCGAACTCGACGACCTCCTCCGGCTTCGTGTAGTGCGAGACGGCGGAGGAGACCTCGTCCTCGACGCCGGCGAGCACGCCGAGCTCGGCCTCGACCGTGACGTCGTGCTTGTGGGCGTAGCTGACGACCTTCTTCGTGAGCTTGATGTTCTCCTTGAACGGGAGGGCGGAGCCGTCGATCATCACGGACGAGAAGCCGGTGTCGATGCAGCTCTTGCACGTCTCGAAGCTGTCGCCGTGGTCAAGATGGAGGACGATCTGCGGCTTCTTGCACCCGAGCTCCTTCGCGTACGCGACGGCGCCCTCGGCCATGTAGCGCAGGATCGTGGGATTGGCGTACTTGCGCGCGCCCTTGGAGACCTGCATGATCACCGGAGACTTCGTCTCGACGGCGGCCTGGACGATGGCCTGCATCTGCTCCATCGTGTTGAAGTTGAAGGCCGGAATGGCATATCCGCCCTTGATCGCCTTCGCGAACATCTTCTTGGTGTTCACAAGGCCGAGTTTCTTGTAGCTGACCATCTTGATTTCCTTTTCCCTTGTGGGTTCGAAACAAAC
>CAVERN010000009.1:0-21978 GCA_963618095.1 bacterium
GCTGCCACCTGATCCTCTTCACGACCGGGCGCGGCACGCCGTTCGGCTGCGTCGTGCCGACGCTGAAGATCGCGACGAACGACGCGCTCGCGGCGGCCAAGCCGAACTGGATCGACTGGAACGCGATGTCGAGCCCGGACGTCGAGGCGTTCGCGGCGAAGGTGCTCGCGGTGGCGGGCGGAGAGAGGGCGAGGAACGAGGAGAACGGCGCCCAGGGCATCGCGATCTTCAAGGACGGGGTCACGCTTTGAGCGGCGGGGAGGATCTCCGGACCAGGGTGGAGCTGGTGGGCGGCCGCCTGCCGCCCGGGCTCGGCGTGTCCAGGGCGCAGCTGCGCTCCGCCGCCGGGTTCTTCGCCTCGCGCTCCAGGCGGCGGGTCGGCAGTCCGCGCTGGCACGAGGTGGTGGTGCATCTCGTCGACGACGCGGGCTCGGCGGAGACGCACATGGCGATAATGGGCGTCGGCGGGGCGACGGACGTGGTGACGCAGGCGTACGACTCCATCCCCCCCGAGGAGCCAGGCCTGTGCGGGGAGCTCTTCGTGAACGTCGACCAGGCCCTCCGGGCCGCCCCGAGGAGGAGGGGGTGGAGCGTGGCGAAGGAGCTGCTGCTCTACGTGGCGCACGGCATGGACCACCTCTCCGGGGCGGACGACCGCGAGGAGTCCGACTATCTGGCCATGCGGCGGCGCGAGCTCCGCTGGATAGCCGCCTGGCTGAAGTCCATGAACCCGCAATTATGAATTGCTTTTGCTTCCCGTTTGTGATACCATTCGCGGTGTTTATGGGGAAGGTGTATCTACATATTCTGGCTTTCGCCATGGCGCTGGCGCTCGGCGGCTGCGCGAATCTGGTCTCCGCGCTCACGGGCGAGGACTCGTCCGACAAGGGCGTCGACGCCGAGATGCTCGCCACGTACTTCGACGGGCCGAAGGTCCGCCCCGGCGTCGCGCTGCTGATTTCCGTCACCGCGGCAGGGCTCACGGGCAGCGAGGCGAAGCAGTATTTCGTCGATGCCGACGGCTACATAACGATGGAGCTCGTCGGCCAGGTGAAGTGCGACGGGCTCACTCTCGTTGGGCTGCAGCAGAAGATCGCGGTGGCGTACAAGGAGTACTTTCTCGATCCGCACGTCACGGCGACCTTCATCTACCAGTCCGGCGGCGGGATGGTCTCGCCGTGGGGCACGGTGACGGTTCTCGGGGAGGTCACGCGGCCTGGCCCGGTGGACGTGCCGGCGACGATGGATCTGCGCGTGACAAGGGCCCTGCAGCTCGCCGGCGGCACGACGCCGCTTGCGGACAAGGCGGGCATCCGCGTCACGCACTGCGACAAGGACGGGAAGCGCACGAAGACGCTCGTGGATCTGGTCGAGATCGGCAAGGAGGGCCGTCCTGACAAGGACGTGCTCCTTCAGGCCGGCGACGTCGTGTGGGTTCCGATGAGCTGGTACTGATTGGGTTTCTAAGGAGGCGAACGGTATGAAGGGTATTCTGATGACGGTTGCGGCGCTTGGGGCGGCGGCTCTCTTCGCCGAGATGCCGCGCAGCGAATGGCATGCGAAGGTCGGCGACTGCGCCCTCGACCCGGCGGCGCTGAAGGGCACGATGGCGCAGCTTTCGTCTGCCGACAAGCCCGCCTTCCTCGCGGAGGTGAACGGGGCGATCTCGAAGATGCCCGGCAGCGCCGAGGCGAAGGCGGCGAAGTTCCTCTCCGCCAACCGCGCGGCGGTGGCGGCGGCGGGCCCGGCGGATCGGGCCGCGGTGCTTGCCGAGGTGTTCGCCACGGTTCCGCCCGAGTCGCTCACGATCGTGAACGAGGAGTTCGCGAAGGCCGAGTTCTCCCGTCCCGCGACGATGACCGACGCCGAGTACCTGGCGATCGTCAAGTCCACGATGCCCGACATCGTCCAGCGCACGTCCACCGCGGAGGCGGGCGCTGTCCGCGCCGGGTTCGCGGGCCTGATGTTCATCCGCGCCGCCGGAAGCACGATCTTCGAGCCGGTCACGAACGCCGTCGTCTCGACGATGCCGCAGGAGTCCCGCAAGGTCGCGGCGGAGTCGTGGTTTCCGTCCGCCCTGGGCCTCAACGGCGCCGCCACCTACGATCCGATGCTCGGGAGCGCGCAGGCCGGCGAGGAGCCGAGCCCCGAGGTCGTGCTGAGGATAGCGCAGCTCGAGGTCATCGACTCGATGCTCGGCGACCTGATCCGCGGCAAGCCCGTGTTCGAGATCCCCGAAGGGTTCGGCAGCGTCCTCGGCGCGGCCGGCGACCCGCTGCGGAACGGCTCCTCGGGCGTGATACCCCGCGACCGGATTGCAGACCGCGACGATCCGTACTACAGAGGCAAGAGGGATGGCGGCAGACCGTATAGCGGCGGCGGCGACGGCGGTGGCGGCGAGCCGAGGCCGTACTGGCTGCAGGGACTGTAATTAAACGCACTGGACGCGCGAGGTAACCCATGAGAAACAAATCCATCGCTGTGTTGGTCGCGGCTCTCTCTGCAGGGGCGGCTTTGGCCCAGCAGGGCGTCACGACCCCCCAGAATGACAGCCGGCCGACCGGGCTGAGGTTCTTCAACAACCACCTCACGATAAAGCCGTACGTGTCGATCGACTACACGTACGACTCCAACATCGACACCACCCACCATGCGACGGACGACTCGATCTTCGCAGTCTCCCCGGGGGCGGACTTCGTGTGGCATGGCGAGAAGTGGGCGCTGACCGGCGGCGTGTGGTACCGCTACCGCTACTACTGCGAGTACAACGACGACATGGGCGAGAACAGCTACGGCGAGAACCTGGCGTTCACCTACTCCACCTCCGAGAGGAACGAGAAGGGGTGGACGCTCATGCTCTCCGAGCGCTACGGCTTCTACAACCAGTCGGACGACCTCGGCTCCCGCGACGGCCGCGGCATCTGGCGCGACCGCGAGGTTCTGGACGTCACGGGCGTGCTCTCTCGCCGCTTCACCGACCGCTGGCACGCGGAGGTGATGGGGCAGTACTCGATGATCGACTACCGCAACGACACGGGTCACTACTATCCGCTTTACGGGTGGTCTCAGTACTCCGCCGGGGCGCAGTTCGGCTACGCCGCCACGAAGTGGACCGACCTGCTCGTCACGGCCGGGTACTCGCGCTACACGCAGGACACGAACAGCCGCGGCATCGCGCTCAACCAGAGCTACGAGAACAACTCCGACTCGTATTCTATCCAGGCGGGCCTTGGCTCCCACATGACGGAGCTCATCACCTACCGCGCCTTGATGGGCGCCTCCTGGTTCGACTACGGCGACGCGGGCGATACTGACTGCGGGTGGACCTACACGCTCACCGCGAACTGGCGCATCCACCGCCAGGTGCAGCTCTCCCTCCTGGGGTCGAGCTACTACCAGCCTTCCGAACGCTACGTCGGCCAGGCCACGAAGGTGTACACGATGGGCGGCGGCATCTCCTACCTCACGCTCGGCGACCGCCTGAAGCTCACGGCCAACATCTCCTGGCGCTACGAGGAGAACGTCTATTCAGACTCCGTCTACACGCGCAGGCAGAACTTCGACGAGTCGTGGCTCTCCGCGAAGCTCGGCGCGGACTACCTTCTCAACCGCTGGACGAGCCTGTACGCGAACATCATCTGGGACGAGCAGTGGAGCGGCAACGGCAACGACGACTACAACTACGACCGTTTCCGCGGGACAATCGGCGTCCGCTTCCACTATTGATGTAGGGTATGTTCAGCCAGGGTGCGTCTAAATACGGGCTGGCCACCCATCTAGCGTTCGCCGCCGGCTTGCCGGTGGCGTTGTCGCAGTTTCTCGGCCTGGGGATGCTCGGATGCGTCGCCCTCTGGCTCTCGCTCCTTTCCGTGGTCTGGCTGGTGATGGAGCCTTCCGTGTTCGCCGGCGAGACGGTCTCGCTCGCCCGCGGCCGCGTGGTCGGCGGCATTCTGCGGGACCCGTTCGCGTGGTTCCTGGCCTTCGCCACGCTCTTCGCCCTGTCGCGCTGGCTGAACTCCGGCGTGCGCCTCGCGTTTGACGCGGAGACGTCCGTATGGGCCGTAGGCGACCCGCTCCTGCCGCTTCTGCCTGCGTCCTCGGGCGACGCGGCGTTCATTCCCTTCGTGGCGACGGTCGTGACGTCCGTGGTGGCGCTTGCCGTGAGGCACGCGCTCGGGAGGAACGCCCGGGTGTGGTTCGGGCTCCTCTCCTCCGCGGTCGTGTCCGCCGGGGCCCTGGCGGCCTCAATCTGCGCCGGGCTTGAAGTGGAGCCGTTCGCCTCTGCCGCGGTCGCGTCCTTCGGGTCGGAGTGCTTTGCGGGGTCGCTGTATGCGCTGTTCCTGCCCGTCGCGGCCGTCTGCGGCGTGGAGGCGGAGGAGCTGGGCATGACGAAGGCCCGGCTCGTGTTCGCCTGGGCGGTTGCCGGGAACGCGGTGGGCGCATACGTGTTCATGCCGCCCATCATGTCTCTCTCCTGCATGGGCGCGGCCGCCATCCTCGCCGCGGCCGCCCTGGCGTTCGCGAGGAAGCGCGTCTCTACCGCCGCGATGGCGAGGGCGTTCGCGATGCTCTTCTTCGGCGTGGTGATGGCCGCGTTCGCCGTGATGTCCATGCCGAACAGGAAGCTGCGGGCGGCGAAGTCCGAGGGGCTCTCCGTGGAGAAGGCGTTCCCGGCGGCGGTCGCGGACAGGGATGCCGCCCTTCGGCGCATAGCGGAGGCGATGTGGCTCGACCATCCGTGGTCCGGCGTAGGCGTGGGGGCGTTTCCGCTGCAGGCGCCCTTCAGCGCCGTCGAGGACGACTGGCTCGTTCTGCCGCCCGAGCCGAAGCACGGCTCCAACCTCTACTTCACCCTGCTTGCGGAGCGCGGCATCGTCGGCTCGCTCGTCTGGGCCGTGTGGCTCGGGTTCCTCCTCTGGTTCTGGGCGTCGCGCCTGGTCGCGGCCTGCCGCCTGCATTCGAGGATGGACGAGGGCCGCGGCCTCATCCTCTTCCTCCCGACGGTCGTGTGGGTGGGCCCGGTGACGCTCGCGCTCGCCGCGGCGGACGCCTGGTTCTCCGTAGGGGGGGCTCTCTCGCCGCTCGCCGTCTGCGTCGCCGTGGCGATGCCGCTGTCGGCGGCGTCGTTCCCGAAGGCCAGGCGCGTGGCCGTGGACATGGAAGACAACGCATAACGGGGGATTGCAGATGGCGTCAGACAGCCTCAAGTACGGCGGGAAGCCGATATATTCCGGGTCGGCGAAGAAGTCTCCGATATACTACGGGGTCTCCGGCGGGGCGCCGTACTACTACGGCGGCGGCGCATACGGGCAGGCCCCGTACTACGCCGACGGGTCGCAGCAGGACCCCAACTCGCTCGTCGGCACGATAACGCCCGCCCGCGTCCTGCGCGTCGTGACCCAGCGGTGGATCACGGTGCTCGTGTTTCTGCTCGTGGGGCTCGTGGCGTCCTTCGCCGTCTACCGCATCTCCCCGACGATCTACGAGGCGAAGTCCGAGTTCACGATGCAGATGCGCGCCCCGAAGAACGCGGTGGGCGCCCTCGGGCAGATGACCGAGATAGACTACGGCACGACGTACGAGGAGGTCTTCAACACGCGCCTCTCCGACTGGCGCTCCGAGAAGCTGGTGACGAAGATCATGCAGCAGTACCGGGCGAACCACCCCGCGTCCACGATCTCGGACGAGGACCTCCTCTCCGCGCTCTCCGACGCGGAGCTCGAGCTCGTGCGCCGCTCGCGCCTCATCACGATCTCGGTGAGGTCCGGCTCGGCCCAGCTCGCCGCCGACCTCGCGAACGCGTACGCCGAGGCGATAGAGAGCTTCACGGACGAGGAGAACCGCCTCCGCTGCGACAAGGCGGTCTCGCAGATACGCGAGCAGGTGAAGAAGCAGCGGAGCGCGGACGAGAAGGTCTCCGCCGCCCTGCTCTCGTTCCGCAAGACGCACAAGGTGGACAACCTCAAGAGCGAGCGCGACATCGTGCAGCAGTCCCTCCAGAAGGTGACCGCCGACGTGCTCGAGCTCGAGACCGAGGTGACGAGCGCGGTCGAGTGGGAGAAGGTGCTCGAGGCCGCGCAGGAGACCCCCGAGGACTTCGGCGCCCTGCCGTCCGCCGTGCCGCGCTCCTCCGAGATAGGCCAGGCCTACACCGACCTCCAGAAGTGCCAGCTCGAGCTCAACTCCCTGCTCACGTCCTTCACGACAAGCCACCCCGAGGTGCGCGTGCGGCAGAAGAACCTCGAGATCCTCAAGCAGCAGTTCGCGGAGTCCGTCTCCCGCGCCCTCGCCACCGCGCACGGCAACCTCGCCTCCTTCCGCAACCAGCTCGCGGTCCACAAGAAGAGCCGCGACAGGCTCACCGCCGCGCTCGCGGACATCGACCAGAAGATAATCTCGGCCGAGTCGGGCCTCGCCCAGATCGAGAGCGAGAAGGAGATCTCGTCCATGCTCCTCAAGCAGCTGCAGCAGGACGAGAACACGGCCCGGATCGCGGCCGAGGCGAACAACGAGATCGTGCGCGTGGGCCGCGTCGCGAACGTCCCCTCGAAGCCCGTGCTGCCCAACCCCATCGTCATCTTCGCCGTCGGCATCGTCGGCTCCTTCGGCCTCGGGTTCCTCTTCGTGCTGGTGCTCGATCACCTCGAGGACACCGTCATCTCCATCTCCGACATCGAGACACGCCTCTCCCTCAAGGTCCTGGCGGTGCTTCCCCACGTGCGCCGCAAGAAGCGCGAGGAGGTCGCGAAGTTCATCGCCGAGAACAAGTACTCCCAGTTCGCCGAGGCGGTCGCCGGCCTGCGCAACCTCCTGGACTCGCCGAGGTACGCGGAGATGAACAAGGTGCTGCTCATAATGTCCACCCAGCCGGCCGAGGGCAAGTCCATCACGAGCTGCTCGCTCGCGATCTCCAACGCCCACGCGCACCGCAGGACCCTCCTGGTGGACTTCGACATGCGCCGTCCGCGCCTCGCGAGGATCTTCGGCCTCTCTGACCTCACGCCCGAGCGCTCGTTCTCGCACACGCTCCAGCGCGGCGGCGACGTGGACTTCGCCTCGCTCGTGAACCCGACCGGCATAGACTGCCTCGACGTCATGGCCTCGTGCAAGCCGGAGGGCGTGGACCCCGCGTCGATCATGGGCTCGAGCGTCGTCTCCGACTTCTTCGCGTGGGCGCGCGAGCACTACGACCGCGTGATCGTCGATTCGCCGCCCTTCGGCGTCGTGGGCGACGTCGTCACCCTCGCCTCGATGGTGGACGGCGCGATGGTCGTGTGCTGCCCGGACCGCACCCACTTCCGCCCGATCCAGTCCGCCGTGCGCATCCTCGGCGAGTCGGGCGCGACGGTGCTCGGCGTGATCGTCAACGACGTCGAGACCGACCAGTCCGGCGCGGCGTTCTCGATGCACGGCCGCTACGGCTACGGCTATGGGCGCTACGGCTACGGCTACAAGCCGGAGGCTAAGGCGGCGGCGGTCTCCGCCGAGGCCGCGAAGACCGTGACCGACGAGGAGTAGGCCATGCGCCGTCCGAAGCGTTGCATCGTGACTGGCGGCGCCGGCTTCATTGGGTCCGCGCTCGTGCGGCGCCTCCTGCGCGAGACGGACGCCTCCATCCTCGTCATAGACAGCCTCACCTACGCCGGAGGGCTCTCCTCGCTCCGCGACGCGGGCGTCCAGCCCTGGTCCGCCCCGGACGCCCTGTGCGACGAGGTCGCGTCCGGGGACGGCTCCGGCTCCTCGAGATGCCAGTTCCTGCAGGCGGACGTCTGCGACGCCCCCTCCATGTCGGCGGCGTTCGACGTGTTCCGTCCGGACACCGTCTTCCACCTCGCCGCGGAGTCCCACGTGGACAGGTCGATCGACTCCCCGCTCGGCTTCGTGCGCACGAACGTGTCCGGCACGGCGACGCTCCTCCAGGCCGCGCTTGAGTACTGGCGCGGCCTGCCCGGAGGGGAGAGGGACTCCTTCCTCCTCCTGCACGCGTCGACGGACGAGGTGTACGGCTCGCTCGGCGGGGACGGCCTCTTCGCCGAATCCTCGCCGTACGCCCCGCACTCGCCGTACTCCGCCACGAAGGCGGCGGCGGACCACCTCGTGCGCGCCTGGCGCGACACCTACGGCCTGCCGACCCTCGTGACGAACGGCTCCAACACCTACGGCCCGTTCCAGTTCCCGGAGAAGCTAATCCCCCTCGCCATCCTCAACGCCCTCGACGGGCGGCCGGTGCGGGTGTACGGGGACGGCCTGAACGTGCGCGACTGGCTGCACGTGGACGACCACGCCTCCGCGCTCGCGCTCGCCGCCATGCGCGGCGCGCCGGGCGAGACGTACAACGTCGGCGGGCGCTGCGAGCGCACCGTCCTCGAGGTCGTGCGGGAGGTGTGCGCGGCGCTCGACGAGCTGCGGCCCCGCGCGGACGGGAAGGGCCACGCGCGGCTCGTCGAGTTCGTAGAGGACCGCCCCGGCCACGACCGCCGCTACGCGCTCGACCCGGCGAAGGCGGAGCGCGAGCTCGGCTGGTCCGCGAAGGAGCCCTTCGCCTCCGGAATCCGCAGGACCGTGAGGTGGTATCTCGACAGCGAGTGGTGGTGGCGTCCGATCCGGGAGGGGACCTACGGCGGCGAGCGCCTGGGCCTTGGCGCGGGGGCGCAGTCTTAGCAGACATTTCCGTGTCCGAGAGGCTGGACATATTCGCGAAGGCGTTCTGCGCCGGCCTGCCCGTCGGGGCGGGCGCCGTGTCCTTCCAGTCGTTCACGGGGAGCGCGTCGGCGTTCGCCGCCGCGACGCTGGCCGCGCGCGGGCCGCGCGTCGTGCTCGCCGTCACGGCGGGCCTCCCGGAGGCGGATTCCCTGTCCGCCGACCTCGACGCGATCGCGGAAGAGGCCGGCGTGCGCGCCCTGGAGTTTCCCCCAGACATCGAGGGGGACCGGTGCTCTACCGCGGCGAGGCTCAAGGTCTCCGCCACGCTCGGCGCGTACCCGATCCGCCCGTATCCGCTCGTGATCGTCGCCCCGGTGATCGCCCTCGCCGGAGCGGTCGCGCCGTCCGAGGCGGTGCGCTCCGCGCAGCTGCGCCTCTCCGTCCGCCGGGACGGCGCCGGGGACGCGGACGCGCCGTCGTTCGCCTCCATCCAGCGCCGCCTCCTCGACGTCGGCTACGAGCGCGCGGCGGAGGTGTCCTCCCCGGGCGAGTTCTCCGTGCGCGGCGGAGTGCTGGACGTGTGGAGCCCGGACGCCGAGGCCCCGGTGCGCATGGAGTTCTTCGGCGACGAGATCGAGGACATGCGCTCCTTCGACCCGGCGACGCAGGTTTCCGTGGGCAAGGTTGACTTCGTCGACATCGCCCCGGTCTCGGTGCCCTCCGGCGGCGAGCGCCCGGACGGCGGAGAGGGGCGGATGCCGCTCCTCGGGATGCTCCCTGCGGACGCGGCGGTGCTCGCCATCGACCACAACTCCTACCCGCGAGAGGCGGAGGCCATGCGGGAGAGCGGGCTCTGGACGGCCTTCGTCGGCGATCCCGCCCCGCGCGGAGTCCCCGGCTGCCCGTTCGTCTCCTCGCCGCTTCCTGGGTTCGCGGACCAGCGCGTCACGGACGCGGTGGTCGTCGAGCGCGTGCGCGAGGGGCTCCGGCGCTACCTGGAGGCGGAGCGGCGCAAGGGCTCCCTCGTGGTGGAGGACGACCGCCTCGGATGCGGATTCGCGTGCGGCGGGCTCGTGGTCGTGGCCATGCGCGACAGGAAGCCGGGCGCGAGAGGCCGCCGCTCCGCCGCCGCGGCGCAGGCCGCCGCCCGTTCCGGCGGGCGCGTCATGGCGGCGATGGACATCGAGCCGGGCGAGCTCGTGGTGCACGTGGACTACGGCATAGGGCGCTTCCTCGGCTCCGCAGAGATAGAGGTGGGCGGCGCGCGCAGCGAGGTGTTCACGATAGAGTACGCAGACGGCGGCAAGCTCCACGTGCCGGTCGCGCACGCCCACCTCCTGTCGAGGTATGTGGGGGTGAAGGGCGAGAAGGTGCACCTCCACCGCCTCGACGGACGCCGCTGGAAGCGCGAGAAGTCCGACGCCCAGAAGGCCGTCGCCGACCTCGCCGCCGCGCTCCTCGAGACTCAGGCCCGCCGCGCCGTCGCGCCCGGCTTCGCGTACAACGTCGAGGCGGAGGGCGTAGAGGCGTTCGAGGCGGCGTTCCCATACGAGGAGACGCCCGACCAGGCGAAGGCGATAGAGGACGTGAAGAGGGACCTCGCCTCGCCCCGCCCGATGGACCGCCTGATCTGCGGCGACGCCGGCTACGGGAAGACCGAGGTCGCCCTGCGCGCAGCGTTCATCGCCGCGATGAACGGCAAGCAGACCGTCATGCTCGCCCCCACGACCGTCCTCGCCCAGCAGCACTACGAGACTTTCCTGTCGAGGTTCGAGGGCACCCCGGTGCGCATAGAGGCGATGAGCCGCTTCCAGTCCGAGGAGGATCGGCGAGGCGCGCTCGCCCGCCTCGCGAGCGGCGCCGCCGACATCGTGGTCGGCACGCACGCCGTCCTTGCGTCCAGGATCCGCTTCCACGACCTCGGGCTGATCGTGATAGACGAGGAGCAGCGCTTCGGGGTGCGCCACAAGGAGCACCTCAAGCGCCTGCGCTCCACCGCGGACGTGCTGACGATGAGCGCGACCCCGATTCCGCGCACGCTGTACATGTCCATGACGGGCGCGAGGGAGCTCTCGGTGCTGAAGACCCCGCCGCGCGAGCGCGTCGCGACCGAGACGAAGATCGTGCGCGACTCCGACGCCGTGGTGGAGGCGGCCATCTCCCTGGAGCTCGCCCGCGGCGGACAGGTGTACTACCTGCACAATCGGGTGATGACCATATCGCGGGCGGAGAGGCGCATAAGGTCCCTGTTCCCCAGGGCCAGGGTGGACGTCGCCCACGGGCAGATGCCCGCCGCGGTCCTCGCGGAGAAGATGCGCAGGTTCTCGGAGGGGCGCACCGACGTGCTGATATGCACGACGATCGTGGAGTCCGGCCTGGACATCCCCAGGGCGAACACGATGCTCGTGGACCGGGCGGACTGCTTCGGAATCGCGGAGCTGTACCAGCTGCGCGGCCGCGTGGGGCGCGGCTCGCGCCAGGGCTACGCCTACTTCCTGCTGCCCGCCGAGGGCTCGATAGACTCCGACGCGCGCGAGCGCCTTGACGCGCTCCGCAAGCACTCCGGGAACGGCAGCGGCTACAGCCTGTCCCTCCGCGACCTGGAGCTGCGGGGCGCGGGGAACCTGCTGGGCAGAGAGCAGTCCGGCCACATAGCGGCCGTCGGCTTCTCCCTCTACTGCCAGCTCCTCCGCCGGACTGTGGCGAGGATGAGGGGCGAGGCCGTGCCGGACGTCGTGGACGTGGTCCTGAACCTCGACTTCATCGACTTCTCCCCCGGGTCCGCCGACCCCGACTCCGGCGCGTCCCTCCCGTACGACTACGTGGAGGACGAGGCCCAGCGCATGGACTTCCACCGCCGCCTCGCCGAGGTGTCCTCCGCGGTGGACGTGTCCCGCCTCAGGCGCGAGCTGGCGGACAGGTACGGGAGGCTTCCCCGGGCCGCGGCGCGCCTTGTGCGCCTCGTGGAGTTCAGGACGAAGTGCGCGTCAAGGCGCGTGGTGCGAATAGACGTGAAGGGCGACCGGGCCACGTTCTACAGACAGGGCAGCCCGTACCCCGCGTTCGTGAAATGCCTCCGCGACGGCACCGCGGACCAGAAGATCAAGGCGCTTTCGAGGATGATCGAGGACGCGGAACACTGACCCTGCCCGCTACCCACTACCAGCTACCAACTCGCGCGGGGGGAAATGGTTGCCTCATAAGGATTCGAACCTTAACAAGCAGATTCAGAATCTGCGGTGCTACCATTACACCATGAGGCAATAGGTTCAAAAAACGGGCGAGATTATATCACAGCCCGTCCGGCCGTGCAAGGGGCAAAAATCGCACGGCTTCGCGCGGCGGGGAAGGTGATATAATCCGTGGCGCTGAAATGACATCGACGAAGTCAAAGATCGCGTCCCTGGCGCTCGCGTCCGCGGCCGTGCTCGCGCTGTTCGCGCGCTGCGTGGCGTTTTCGCACATCGGCGTGGACGACGCCGCGTACACGTTCCGCAACCCGTTCGTGGCCACCGGCCTCGGCCTGGGCAACGTAGCGGAGGCGCTCTCGAACCTCCGCCACGGCGGGATATGGATGCCGGCCACGTACGTCTCGTACATGGCGGACTTCTCCGTGTGCCGGGCGCTGGGCGCGCCGATCATGCAGGCACTCCATCTGGGGAACGTGCTTCTGCACCTGGCGAACTTCCTCCTGCTGCTCTGCCTCATGCGCCGCCTGGACGGCTTCCGCGGCGGGCGCGCGCCCTGGTGGGCCGCGCTCCTCGCCGCGCTCCTGTGGGCGGCGCATCCTCTGCGCGTCGAGCCCGTGGCCTGGATCGCCGCGAGGAAGGAGCTGCTATGGACGGCGTTCGCGCTGCTCGGCCTCCTGTGCTGGGCCCGCCGCCGCGCGCTTCCCACGCTCGCCTTCTGCGCCCTGGCGTGCCTCTCCAAGCCGACAGCCATGTGCTTTCCGCTGCTCGCCATGCTCGTAGGCCTCTGCTCCGGGCGAGGGGCCGCTCGCCCGGAAGGCCGCCTGCGCGCGCTTGCGCCGTATGCCGCGATGCTTGCGATGGCCGGCGCCACCGCCGCCATCGCGGCCTACTCCCAGACGCACGTCGCGGGGCAGTCCGCCACCTCGCTCTACGCGGTCCCGTTCGCGCACCGCCTCGTGAACGCGCTGTCGGCGGCCGGCTTCTACGTCCGCGCCACTGTCTGGCCGGCGGGGCTCCACTTCGACTGCCGGGCCGTCCGCTCGGCGCTGCCGCTCGGCGCCGCGTGGAACCTCGTCTCGCTCGCCGCCGCGTGCGCGGCGTGCCTGCTCCTCGCGCTGCGCGGCCGCAGCCGGCGGGCGGCGGCGCAGCCGGCGGGCGGCGACGCGGTGCGGCGCCCGTCCGCGCTGGCGTTCGCGGCCCTGTGGTTCGCGGTCGCCCTGCTGCCCACGCTCGGCGTGCTTGGCGGGTTCGGCGTGGAGGCCCATGCGGACCGCTTCGCCTACCTGCCGTCCATGGGCGTCTCCTTCCTGTGCGCGGCGGCGCTCGGCCGGCCCCGCCGGGACGGGTCCCTCTCCGGCGCCGCGCTTCCCTGGGCGGCGTCCGCCGCGCTCGCCGCGTTCGCGGCCGTCTCGTTCGCGCAGCTCGGCCACTGGCGGGACGACGCCGCCGCGCACCGCCGCGCCCTCGCCTGCGACCCCGCCCATCCGCGCGCGATGGTGCACGTGGCGGACTCCCTGTGCTCGCGCAGGCGGGACTTCGACGGCGGGATAGCGATGTACCGCAGGGCGCTCTCGCTCTCCGGCGAGGTGCCGGAGGGCGGGTTCAACGCGGCCGACGTGCGCGCGCGCCTGGCGTACGCGCTTGCGACGCGAGGCGGCCGCGGCGACCTCGAGGAGGTGAAGCGCCTCGGGGCGGACGTGCTGAAGGACGTGCGCCTCGACAGGCGCGGCATGATGCTGGACGCGCTCGGCACCGCCTTCATGCGGGAGGGGAGGGGCGCTCTGGCCGCGGCACTCTTCAGGGCGTCGATGGACGCGCCTGACCGCTTCTGGCCGAAGGCGTCCACCCGCCGCAAGCTGGAGGAGGCTCTTGGAAGATAGTTGGAGGGCGAAGGCCGTGGAACGAAGAGTGGCGTCATATCCGCGCATCGCGCTTACCGGGGGCATCGCCTGCGGCAAGTCCCTCCTTGCCGGGTATCTGAACGGGCTCGGCGTAGAGACGCTCGACGCCGACGACGTCGCGCACGAGTTCGTGCCGGAGGCGGAGCGGCGGCGCATCGCCGGGGAGGTGTTCGCCGATCCGGCGAAGCGCCGGGCGCTCGAGGCGCGCCTCCATCCGCTGATCCGGAGGCGCCTCGCCGAGTTCGCCGCCGGCGGCCGGATGCGCGTGGAGATAGTTCCACTTCTTTTCGAGTGCCACTGGGAGGGCGATTATGATATAATCGTCTGCGTTTCTTCCCCCCGTAGCGTCCAGGTCGAACGGATGACCGCGACGCGAGGCTACACGGAAGAGCATGCCGAGGCCCGCTTGGCCGCGCAGATCCCAGTCGAGGAGAAGGCGGCCCGTTCAGACTACGTGGTAGTCAACGGCGGCTCGGCGGAAAACCTGAAGGAAGAGGCCAGGCGACTGGTCGATTGGTTGAAAGGCAAGTGCAATGACGGAAGAGTTTGATGGCGGCGCGGGCGCACCCGCGCAGGACGCGCAGGCCGGGGCCGACGCGGCGGCGAAGGACGCGAGGGCCGGCGGCGGAGAGCAGCAGCAGCCGGAGGAGTCCGACGGCGAGCGGCAGCGCCAGGGCGGCGGCGTAGAGCAGCAGCGCCAGGGCGGGCAGCGCCAGGGCGGCGGCCAGCAGCAGCGCCAGGGCGGAAGCGGCGGCCAGGGCGGCAGGAACCAGCGCTGGGCTCAGCGCCAGAGGCCACGCGGCCGCGGCGGCCAGAACGGCGGCGGCGGGCAGCCGCCGCCCCCGCCGGTCCCGCGCAACCCGGACCTTCCCGAGTACAAGCTTGCGGACATCCACTCGTGGGACAACGCCACGATCGTGGAGAGGATGTGGCCCGACGCGAACGCCGAGGACCTCGGCGCGATGAAGCGCCACGAGATAATCTTCAACGCGATACGCAGCTACCTCGCCAGGGGAGGCGCGGTGCTGGCGAGCGGATGCCTGGAGATCGTGAGGGACGGCTACGGCTACCTCCGCAGCGCGAAGACGAACTTCCTGGCATGCCCGGAGGACGTGTTCGTGCCGCAGCAGCAGATCCGCAGGCACATGCTCCGTCCGGGCGACACGGTGGAGGGCCCGCTCCGCGACCCGCGCGACCGCGACCGCTACTTCGGCCTCGGCGGCGTGGTGACGGTGAACGGCAAGACCCCGAGCGAGGCGGCGCGAATCGTCCACTTCGAGAACCTCGTGCCCACGTTCCCGACCAGGCGAATCGTGCTCGAGACCGCGCCGACCGAGTACTCCACGCGCGTGGTGGACATCTTCACGCCGATAGGCTTCGGGCAGCGCGGGATAATCGTCGCCCCGCCCCGCGTCGGCAAGACGGTGCTCCTCCAGAAGATGGCGAACGCCATCACCGCCAACCACCCCGAGGCGATGCTGATAGTGCTGCTCATCGACGAGCGCCCCGAGGAGGTGACGGACATGCAGCGCAACACGAAGGCCATGGTCCTCTCGTCCACGTTCGACGAGGAGCCGCAGCACCACGTGAACGTCGCCGAGATGACTGGCGAGATGGCGCGGCGGCAGGTCGAGAACGGCCGGGACGTGATCATCCTGCTCGACTCCATAACGCGCCTGGCGCGCGCCTACAACACCGTCCAGCCGCACTCCGGCAAGATCCTCACCGGCGGCGTGGACGCCCTCGCCCTGCACCGTCCGAAGCGCTTCTTCGGCGCGGCCCGCAGCATCGAGGGCGGCGGCTCGCTCACGATCATCGCGACGGCCCTGATCGACACGGGCTCGCGCATGGACGAGGTGATCTTCGAGGAGTTCAAGGGCACCGGCAACATGGAGCTCGTGCTCGACCGCGGCCTCGCCGACAAGCGAATATTCCCGGCGATAGACATCGAGAAGTCGGGCACGCGCAAGGAGGACCTCCTCCTCGACCCGATGGAGCTGGAGAAGACCTGGGCCCTGCGCCGGATCCTCGCGGACGCCGGCCCGGAGCGCGCGATGCAGAGCGTGCTGAACGGGATGCGCAAGATAAAGACGAACCCCGCCTTCCTGCTCTCCCTCGACCTCAAGAAGCAGTAGGGGGGGCGGCGGCGTGGGCGGCATCGAGATACACGGCGCGCGGCAGCACAACCTCAGGGGCATAGACGTATCGATACCGCGCAACTCCCTGACGGTCGTCACGGGCCTCTCGGGCAGCGGCAAGAGCTCCCTCGCGTTCGACACCCTCTACGCCGAGGGGCAGCGCCGCTACGTGGAGTCGCTGAGCGCCTACGCGCGGCAGTTCCTCGACCAGATGGAGAAGCCCGACGTCGACAAGATCGAGGGCCTCTCCCCGGCGATCGCCATCGAGCAGCGCACGACCGGCGGCAACCCGCGCTCCATCGTCGCCACCGTGACCGAGGTGCACGACTATCTCCGCCTGCTCTACGGGTCGGTGGGCGTCGCCCACTGCCCGAAGTGCGGGCGAGAGGTCGCGAGGCAGTCCGCCGAGCAGATCGTGGAGTCGATCGCCTCCGTCGCCGCGGGCCCCTCCGGCGCGCCGGTGCGCCTCGTCCTCTACGCCCCCGTCGTGAAGGGGAAGAAGGGGCGGCACGAGGACGTCCTCGCCGAGATCGCCCGGCAGGGGTTCGCCCGCGTGAGGGTGGACGGCTCGACGTACCCCGTGGGCGAGGTCCCGGACCTCGACCGCAAGCGCAGCCACAGCATCGACGTGGTGGTCGACCGCCTGTCGGTCCCGTGCGACCGCACGCGCCTCACCGACTCCGTGGAGCTCGCCCTGAAGACCGGCAAGGGGGTCGTGTACGCGGAGCCGGTCGGCGGCGCCCAGATGGTGTTCTCCGAGCTCAACGCCTGCCTGGAGTGCGGCCTGTCGTTCGAGGAGCTGAAGCCGCGCTCGTTCTCGTTCAACTCGCCGTTCGGCGCCTGCCCGGCCTGCGGCGGCCTCGGCGCGATATACCACTTCGACGAGGACCTCGTCGTGCCGGACAGGTCCCTCCCGCTCAGGGAGTGCATCCACCCCTGGCGCAGGGCCGGGCACAACGCGATCGTGTACTACAACGCGCTCCTCGAGCACATCGCCAAGCAGTACCGGGTGAGCCTCTCCACGCCGTACGAGAAGCTCCCGGCGGACTTCCGCCACCGCCTCATGCACGGGTTCGACGACGACCTGCGCCTCCCGTGGCGGAGCGTCGACAAGCCGTTCGAGGGCGTGCTCGCGACGCTGAAGCGCCGGCTCGACGAGGCCGAGGACGACGAGCATCGCGCGAAGATCGAGGCCTACCAGAGCGAGAGCCGGTGCCCGGCCTGCCGCGGCGCGCGGCTCAACGAGTTCTCCCGCGCCGCCACCGTCGCCGGCAGGACCGTCACGGAGGTGATGGCCATGAGCGTGAAGGACTGCCTGTCGCACTTCGACTCCATATCCCTCCCGCCGGAGATGAGGGAGGTGCACCGGGAGATCTCCAGGCGCCTCCGCTTCCTCCACGACGTGGGCCTCGACTACCTGACGCTGGACCGCCCGAGCGCGACGCTCTCGGGCGGCGAGATGCAGCGCATACGCCTCGCCACCCAGATAGGCTCGGGCCTCACGGGGGTGCTCTACGTGCTGGACGAGCCGACGATAGGGCTCCACCCTCGCGACAACGAGCGCCTCATCGCGACGCTGAAGGGGCTCCGCGACCGGGGCAACACAGTGGTGGTCGTGGAGCACGACGAGGAGATGATGCGCACCGCCGACTGGATCGTGGACCTCGGCCCGGGCGCCGGGCGCGAGGGCGGCAGGCTCATGTACCAGGGCGACTTCCAGGGCCTGCTCGGGGCGAAGAGCCTCACCGCCGACTACCTTTCCGGACGCAGGACCGTCGCCGCGCCGGCGTCCCGGCGGCCCAGGCCCGGCGGGGACGGGTTCCTGACCGTCTCCGGCGCGTGCGAGCACAACCTGAAGGACGTGACGGCGCGCTTCCCGGTGGGGGCGCTCACGGTCGTGACGGGCGTGTCGGGCAGCGGAAAGTCCACGCTCGTGGACGAGACGCTCAAGCGCGAGCTGATGCGCCGCCTCTACCGCGCCAAGGCGAAGCCCGGCAAATTCCGCCGCCTGACGGGCGCGGAGTGCTTCGACAAGGTGATCGAGATTGACCAGTCCCCGATCGGGCGCACCCCGCGCTCCAACCCCGCCACGTACGTGGGACTCTTCTCCGACATCCGCGAGCTCTTCGCCCAGACGGAGGGCGCGAAGGCCCGCGGCTACACGCCGGGGCGCTTCAGCTTCAACGTGAAGGGCGGCCGCTGCGAGACGTGCGGCGGGGACGGCGTGCGCAGGCTCGAGATGAGCTTCCTGCCGGACGTCTACGTGACCTGCGAGCAGTGCGGCGGGCGCCGCTTCAACAAGGAGACGCTCGAGGTGCGCTACGGCGGCAGGAACATCGCCGAGGTGCTCGACATGACGGTCGCGGAGGCCTGCGAGTTCTTCGCGAAGGTGCCGAAGATCTCCGCCAGGCTGAGGACCCTCGCCGACGTGGGCCTGGGCTATCTCGGCCTCGGCCAGGCCGCGACGACGCTCTCCGGCGGCGAGGCCCAGCGCATCAAGCTCGCCGCCGAGCTCTCGCGCAGGTCCACGGGCAGGACCCTCTACCTCCTCGACGAGCCGACCACGGGCCTCCACTTCGACGACGTCGCCAAGCTCCTGGCGCTCCTCCTGAGGCTTCGCGACGCCGGCAACACCGTGATCGTGATCGAGCACAACGTGGACGTGATGCGCAGCGCGGACTGGATCGTGGACCTCGGCCCGGGCGGCGGGGACATGGGCGGCAGGGTCGTGTGCGAGGGCCCGCCGTCCAAGGTGAAGGCGTGCGCCGAGTCCGCGACCGGCAGGTTCCTGTAGGGCCCGGGACGGCAACGCAGATGGCGCGAGACTTCCAGGCTGGCAGACCGGCGGAGGCGGAGGAGGCCCCTCGCGCCCTCGCCGCCGCCCTCGGCAGATGCGCCCGCTTCGGCGTGAGGCCCGGGCTCGGCGCGATCCGCGCCGTGTGCTCCGCCATGGGGAACCCGCAGGACCTTCCCCGCGTCGTGCACGTGGCAGGCACGAACGGCAAGGGCGCGGTGTGCGCCCTCGTGGACGCCGCGCTCCGCGCGGCGGGCTACCGCACCGGACGCTACACGAGCCCCCACCTCGTCTCGCTGAACGAGCGCTTCTCCATAGACGGCGCCCCCGCGCCGTCCGCCGCCATAGACGAGGCGTTCTCCGCGGTGCCCGGGGCGGACACCCTCACGTACTTCGAGCTCCTCACGGCGACCGCCTTCGAGCTCTACAGGCGCGAGCGCGTTGAATTCCTCGTCCTCGAGACCGGGCTCGGCGGGCGGCTCGACGCCACGAACGTGGTCGCGCGCCCGGAGCTCGCCGCCATAACGAGGATCGGCCTCGACCACTGCGACTGGCTCGGCGGCACCGTCTCCGAGATCGCGGCGGAGAAGGGCGGCATAATCAAGCCGGGCGTCCCGTGCGTGCTCGGCGCGATGCCCGCGGAGGCGAGGCGCGTCCTCGAGTCCATCGCCAGGGAGAGGGGGGCGAGGGCCGTCCTCGCGCCGCCGGAGGACTCCCCGTCGCCGGCGCTCGCGTCCGCCCTGGGCGGTCTCTCGCTCGGCGGACACTTCAACCGGGAGAACGCCGCCACGGCGTACGCCGCGTTGAGGGAGCTCGGCGTCGGCGACGAGGCGATCGCCAGGGGCTTCGCCTCCGCCGTGTGGCCCGGACGCTTCCAGCGCGTGGAGAGCGGCTCGAGGAGATTCCTCGTGGACGGGGCGCACAACCCTCCGGCGATGAGGGCGCTTGTCGATTCGCTCGCCCGGGAGCGGGGCGCGGGCGCCGCCGCGTTCCGCCTCTCCGGCGTCGCGGTCTGCGGGTTCTGCGGCGACAAGGACGTGCTGTCCAGCCTGCGCATCCTGCGCGAGGCGGCGTCCGTCGGCTTCGCGGTGCCGATACGCAACCCGCGCTCGCTGCCGCCCGAACGCACGGCGGAGCTGATGCGCGAGGCGGGCTTCGCCGAGGCGCGCGCGTTCCCCGGGATAGGGGAGGCGCTCTCCGCCGCGCCGGACGGCTCGCTCGTGTGCGGCTCCCTCTTCCTCGCCGGCGAGGCGCTCGAATCCCTCGGGTGCGCGGCGCACCCGGCAGCTTTCGTGCCGAACGAGAGGATCGCTTTTGATCGCGCATCATTTCACCGGCGAAACATGGTGTGATCTTGCTCCGGCGAAGGGCCTTGGCGAGCGTGGCGCCTCGTTCCGCCTGTCGCGCGATTATGGTACAATGCGTACACGTGAATACGAGAGCCACTATTGCGATTCTCATCAATGCCGCCCTGGCCTGTCCCGTCGCCGCGCCGGCGGGCGTCGTGCGCCTCGCGCCGAAGGGAGGCGTCGTCGTGCCGGACGCCGACGCGCGGATTGTCCCGACCGTGTTCTACCCCGGGTGGGCCTCTGGCGCGCTCGCCGGCGGATACGCACCCGAGGCGGACGGCTCGCGGCGCTGGCGCGTCCACGAGAGGCGGAAGGCGGGCGGCGGCGCCGGCGGCGCCACGAACTTCCTCGGCCGCACGGCCGCGAAGCTCGCCGCCGACGGGTCCCTCGGCGTGTCCTTCTCGATGGAGACGGTCGCCGCGGAGGTCGCGCAGATCCAGTCCGTCGTCTCCGTGAGGCTCGAGGCGACGCGCTACGCGGGCGGCAGGGCCGTGCTGGACGGGAAGGCGGAGAAGCGGCTGCCGGCCGTCCACGAGAAGGGCAGGGTCGGGCTCTTCACCGAGATGGCGAGCGAAGTCGCGCTCTTCGACTCGGAAGGCAAGGAGGCGTTCTCGCTTCGCTTTCCGAGGCCGACGAAGTGCCATCTCCAGGACAGCCGCGAGTGGAAGGGCGGCTTCGACCTGCGCCTCTCCTTCGGCGGGAAGGGGGACGCGAAGAGGCTCGAGCGCGGCGACGCCTTTTCGCTCGACTTCGCGCTCCGTGCGCCGGACGGAGTCGTCTATACGGGCGACCGCGGCGCCTTCGTGGTCGAGGCGGGGCGGGACTGGACGCCGATAAGGGCGTCGGCCGACGTCGCGCCGGGCTCGGCGCTCGACTTCTCGAAGGTCGTGCCGCGCGACGCGCCCGCTGGGAAGCACGGCTGGCTCGTCGAGAGGGACGGACACTTCGAGTTCGAGAACCTGCCGGGCGTGAAGCAGCGCTTCTACGGAGTGAACATCGTGGGCGAGGCGAACGTCCCGCCGGAGCGGGACGCGGATCGCTTCGTCGCGGGCCTCGTGCGCGTCGGCTACAACGCCGTGCGCTTCCACCACCACGACAGCTATCTCGCCGACGGACGCGGCGAGCTGAAGCCGGACGGCATGGCGAAGTTCGACGCGCTGGTCGCCGCGTGCGTCAGGCACGGCGTCTACATGACCACCGACCTCTTCGTCTCGCGGAAGGTGGACTGGCGCGACGTCGGCATCGACAGGCCCGGCAGGATGGACAAGAACGACTTCAAGGTCCTCGTCGAGTCGCACGAGGGCGCCTGCTCCAACTTCGTCAACTACGCGAGGAACTTCCTCTCGCACGTGAACCCGCACACGGGGCGACGGTATGCGGACGAGCCGGCGATGCCCCTCTACTCGCTCTTGAACGAGGGCAACCGGCGCCTGAAGGTGTCGGCCGAGGGCGAGCGCGCCTTCGCCCGGCGCATGAGGAGGCTTGTCCGGGACGGTCTGGGCGAGCGCGATCGACGCGGAGCCGCTCGCGATGTCGCGTCGCATCCTCGTCTGCCACCAGACGGACGTGCAGAACTCGGGGATCAAGTATGCGGACGACTCGCGCACGGTGCTTCTCGCCTGGGGCAGGCTGCCGCATCTGATGCGGCGCGGCCAGGCGGAGATCGGCCTCGCGGTCGCGTCGGGCGACTGGAAGGTCTACGCGCTCGACTGCGCGGGCAGACGCCGAGGCGAGGTGCCGTGCCGCTGGCAGGACGGCCGCCTCGGCTTCGTCGCCGACGTCTCCCGCGACCCGTCCGACGCGACGATGAACTACGAGCTTGTGAGGTAGAGCTGAGGTTGTGGAAATGGAATTTTCCGCATCGTTGAATGCCCAGGGCAATTGCCGAATATGGTATAATACGCGCGATGAAACCGATTGCCACAGACATCTACACGTTCGCGAACCTGATCAACGGCGGCT
>CAVERN010000010.1:0-21936 GCA_963618095.1 bacterium
CGACCTGCTCAAGCGCGCTGCACACGACCCCCTTGACCCCTGCGGCGTCCGTGACCAGGGCGTCCTCCGCGAAGTCCCCGGCGTGCATCCTGATCCACGGCGCGATGGCGAGCGGCGGCAGGCACACTATCACAAGCCCGCAGGCGCGGATGTCGTCCGGCGGCGCGTCCTTCAGATTCACGACCCGGAACCCGGCCCTGATGAACGCCTTCTCGAAGGAGCCTCCGATGAGCCCCATCCCCCTGATGCCGACTGTAAGCGGCTGATCCTCCATCCCCATCACCTCTTCCCCCTCACTCGTTGCCCTGGAGCAGGCAGTCCAGAATCGCGATCGCCGCCGCCGCCTCGACGCACGGCACGGCGCGCGGCACCACGCACGGGTCGTGCCGCCCCTTCACCACAAGCCTCACCGGCTCGCCCGAAGCGAGATCCACGGAGTCCTGGGGCCTGGCGATGGACGGCGTCGGCTTGAACGCGACCCGGAAGACTATCGGCGCCCCGGTCGTCATGCCGCCGAGTATGCCGCCGGCATGGTTCGAAAGCGGCGCGACGCGCCCGTCGACGACCCCGTATGGGTCGTTGTTTCCGCTGCCCCGAAGGTCCGCCGCGGCGAACCCCTCCCCGAACTCGATTCCCTTCACGGCCGGGATTCCGAACACGGCCTGCGCGATCCTGTTCTCGATCCCGTCGAACATCGGATCGCCGCGTCCCGCCGGGACGCCCCGCACCTCCGCCTCGACGACGCCGCCGACGGAGTCGCCGTCGCCCTTCGCGGCGAGGATCGCGGCCTCCATCTTCGTCGGGTCCGTCTCTCCGCCGATCCTCACCGCCCGCGCGGAGACGGAGACGCCGCGCCGCTCCAGCAGCTGGAGCGCGATGCCGCCCGCGACGCAGAGCGGCGCGGTGAGCCGGCCGGAGAAGTGTCCGCCCCCGGCCCTGTCCTGATGGCCGCCGAACCTCACCTCCGCCGGATAGTCCGCGTGCCCCGGCCTCGGGACGTTCGCCATGTCCCCGTAGTCCGCGGAGCGGACGTCCGAGTTCCGTATGATGGCGGCGATCGGGGCGCCGGTCGCAACGCCGCCCTTCACCCCGCAGAGGAACTCGGGGACGTCCGCCTCGCGGCGCGGGGTGGACGTCGCGCCGCGCCCCGGCGCGCGGCGGTCCAGGAAGCGCTGGAGCGCCTCCGCGTCGATCCTGCTCCCGGCCGGCACCCCCTCGATCTCCACGCCGACCGCCGCCGCGTGGGACTCTCCGAACACCGCGACCCTGTAGCACGTCCCGTACCTGCTGCTCATGCCTTCTCCCTCCTCAAGCCCTCGAAGTCGCGCCAGAACCCGGGGTAGGACTTCGCCACGACGGAGGCGTCGTCCACCGTCACCGGGCCGGACGCCGCGCAGGCGAGCACCGCGGCGGACATCGCTATGCGGTGGTCGCCGCGCGTCCTCACCACCCCGCCGCGCATCTCCCCGACGCCGCGCACGACGAGGCTGTCGCCGTCGACGCGCGCGTCGCCGCCGACCGCGTTCACCATCTCCGCCGTGGACTCGAGCCGGTCGCTCTCCTTGAGGCGGAGCCTGCCGCAGTTGACGAACCTCGTCTCCCCCTCCCTGGAGGCGGCGTGCGCCGCGAGCGCCGGGACGAGGTCCGGCACCGGACCGGCGTCCACGACCGTCGAGTCCAGGAGCCGCTCCACGGCGCGGTCGCCCTGGATGGACCGCGCGTCCAGGCCGTCGACCTCCACGCCGCCCATGGCGAGGAAGAATGCGGCCTGCGACCAGTCCCCCTCGACCTCGCGTCCGCCCGGCATCCGGTAGCGCTGGCCTCCGCGCACCCTCCACTCCGAGGGCGCGGGCTTCTCGATCCGTATCCCCGCGTCGCGCAGCGTCGCCTCGGTGAGGGCCACGTAGGCCGCGCTCTGCAGCTCGCCGTCCACCACCACCTCGCTGTCCCAGCTGGCGAGCGGCAGGGCGAACAGCAGCCCCGACACGAACTGCGACGACACGTTCCCCGGCACCTCGTACCTGCTCTTGCGCGAAAACGGCATCATGGGGCGCTCCGCAAGCCGCCCCTCGCACACGAAGCGCCCCCGCCAGCCCATCACCCCGGCGATCGGCGAGAGGAGGCGGAGCGTGGTGCCGCTCTCGCCGCAGCGCCATTCGCCCTCGCCGGACATCATCGCCCGCAGGCACTCGCGCGTCGCCTCGAGGTCCTTCGACGTCCCGCGCACCTTCGGCTCCGCGACGCCGCTCAGCGCGGCGGCGATGAGCTCGCGGTGGGCGATCGACTTCGAGGACGGGACGAGCACCCGCCCCGAGCGCCGCCCCGGCGGCAGAACCTTCTCGCCCACGTCACATCGCACGCTCCACCACCTTCCCCAGAACCGAAAGCAGGACGCTCTCCACGCGGCATCTGCCGATGCCGTGCGGCACGACCAGGTCTATGCGGTCGCCGAACACCTTCTTGTCCGCAAGCGCCGCGGCGGCGATCTCCCCCGGGGAGAACGGCGCGCGCACCTCGTAGCCCATGGCCAGCGCGAGCGCCTCGACGCGCTCCTGCTCCGCGCGCGGCAGCGCGCCCGTCCTCATGGCAAGGCGGGCCGCCATCGCGACGCCCGTCGCGACCGCGCGTCCGTGGGACACCGAATAGCCGCTGAGCGTCTCGATGGCGTGCGCGAACGTGTGGCCGAGATTCAGCAGCTTGCGGGTCCCGCGCTCGCGCTCGTCCTCCTCGACCATTCTGCGCTTTATCCCCACGCACTCGGCGATCACCCGCTCGCCCGCCGCGGCAAGCGGGTCGCCCTCGAGCGCGGAGAAGAGCCCGCCGTCCCCCAGGACCGCGTACTTCAGCACCTCGCCCATCCCGTCCACCCGCCACTCGTCCGGGAGGGTGGAGAGAAAGTCCGTGTCGCAGAACACCGCCGCAGGCTGGTGGAACGCGCCGACCAGGTTCTTGCCGCATGGGAGGTCCACGCCGGTCTTGCCGCCGACGGAGGAGTCCACCATGGCGAGAAGCGACGTGGGAATCTGCACGAGAGCGACGCCGCGCCTGTACGTCGCCGCGGCGAAGCCGGCCAGGTCCCCCGCCACTCCGCCGCCGAGAGCGACGACCGCATCCGCGCGGTCGAGCCGCCGCGCCGCCAGGAAGCCCATCAGCTCGCCGTACGTGGCAAGCGTCTTCGACCGCTCCCCGGCGGGGAAGACGAACCTCTCGGTCCCGAGTCCCGCCGCGGCGAAGCCCTCGCACACGGCGGCGGAATGCAGCCGGTCCACGTTGGAGTCGGAGACGACGGCGACCCTTCTGACGCCCCGGAGAGTCCCGCGCACGAACTCCGGCGCGGAGCGCGAGGCCCCGGGGCCTATCGTCACGTCGTAGGGCGCGGACGCGCGAACCCTGATGCTCGTCATGGCCTCTTCCCTCCCTTCGCGCCCTGCTACCGCTCGGAATACGACCCGAGGAACGTGAAGCGCTCTATCTCCGGGTCGAGGCTGAGGCCGGAGAGCATCTTCAGCGCGCGCGGGTCGCGCGGAGACGCCTCGAAGTCGAAGATGAACCTGAACTCGAAGTCCGAGCCAGGCACCGGACGCGACTCGAGCTTCGTGAGGTTCACGCCGGCGGCGGCGAACTTCACGAGCACGTCCGTAAGCGCCCCGGGACGGTGGTTCAGGCTCATCATCACGGAGAACTTGTCGGCGTCCGGGTAGATCTCGGACCGCTTGGAGATGCAGATGAACCTCGTGTAGTTGCTCGCCGTGTTGGATATGCCCTCGCGAAGCACGTCGAGCCCATAGAGCTCGGCGCACTCCCTCGACGCTATCACGGCCACGTCCCTGCGGCCGGACTTCGCGAGCTCCGCCGCCGCGGCGGCGGTGTTCGTCGCGGGGACGATCCGCGCGGAGGGCAGGCCGCGGAGGAATTCGGAGCACTGGGCTATGGCGTGCGGATGGCTGGATATCTCCCTCACGTCCTCGATCCTCGTCCCGCGCGGGGCGAGGAGCACGTGGCGGACGCGGAGCTTCAGGGCGCGCACGATCTTGAAGTTGTGCTTCGCCATGAGGTCGTACACGGCGGTCACGCTGCCCACCGCCGAGTTCTCGATCGGCAGCACGCCGTAGTCGCACATTCCCTTCTCCACGGCGGAGAACACGTCGTCGAACCCCTTGAAGTAGAAGATCGTCGGGAACTGCACGAGCCGGCTCACCGCCTGCTGCGAGTACGACCCCTCCACGCCGGAGCACGCCACCGTGGCGGAGGACGGGAACCTGTCGGGCGTGGACGCGATCGCCCGGGAGACCGAGGCGGCGAACGAATCCTCCCCGGCGAGCTCCGCCCGCTGGAGGCCCCGCGACATGGACATAAGCGTAGTGAAGAGCATTCGAGCCTCGCTCTCGAGGCCGGGTCCGACGGCCTTCGCCACCTTCGAGAGGATCTCGCGCTCGCGCGCCGGGTCGCACACCGGGACGTGGCTGGCCCGCTTCGCCTCCGCTATCTTCTCGGAGGCCTCCATGCGCCTGACGAAGAGCTTCACGAGCTCCCCGTCGATCTCGTCTATCTCGCCGCGGATCTCCGCGAGGCCCCTGCCGCTTCCGTTTTCGTCGTTCATCGTCATTCCCTCCCCCCGTTCCACGCGTATGGGCGGATCGCGCCTATGCGCTTCATCGTGTCCTCGAACATCTCAGGCGTCTGGCTCTGCACGCCGTCGCACAGGGCGTGCGGCGGATCGTTGTGCACCTCGATGATCAGGCCGTCCGCCCCCATCACCGTCGCCCCCATCGCGCACGGCTCCACGAGGTGCGCGTAGCCGGTGGAGTGGCTGGGGTCCACGACCACCGGCAGATGCGAGAGCCGCTTGAGCACGGGTATGACCGTGAGGTCGATCGTGTTCCTGGTCGCCGTCTCGAAGGTGCGTATCCCGCGCTCGCAGAGCATCACGTTCGGGTTGCCGCTCGCCATGACGTACTCGGCGCTCATCAGCAGCTCCTGGAGCGTCGCGCTCATCCCGCGCTTGAGCAGAATGGGCTTCCTGGTCATGGACCCCACCTCCTTGAGCAGGTCGAAGTTCTGCATGTTCCTCGCGCCGATCTGGATCACGTCCACGTCGTTGAACAGCGGCAGATGTTCGATGCTCATGAGCTCCGTGACGATCGGAAGCCCGGTCTCCCTCTTCGCCTCGAGGAGGATCTCGAGCCCGCGCCTGCCCAGGCCCTGGAACGAGTAGGGCGACGTGCGCGGCTTGAACGCCCCGCCGCGCAGGAGCGTCGCCCCGGCGGCCTTCACCCGCCTGGCGATGCCGGTCATCTGCTCCACGGACTCGACGCTGCACGGGCCCGCTATCACCTGGAAGTTGCCGCCGCCGATCTTGGCGCCCGCGCAGTCTATCACGGAGTCGTCGGGGTGGAACTTCCTGTTCGCCGCCTTGTAGGGCTCCTGGATCCGCTGCACGCTCTCCACGACGCTGAGCGCCTGGACGAGCCCGATGTCCATCTTCGCGACGTCGCCGACGCATCCTATGATCGTCTCGCGCTCGCCGGCGCTTATGTTCGGCGTGACGTGGCGCTCCTTCAGCCACTTCACGAGGCTGTCGACCTGCTTCGGGTCGGCGCCCTTCTTCAGTACGATTATCATCTTATGTCCATTCCTTTCAGAAGCCCTTCCTGCCCCGGCCGCCAAACAGAAGCGGCCCCGCTCTTCTTCCGAAGCGGGGCCGCGTTCCTGATCTCTTGCCTATGGTCGTTCAAGATTGCGCGAAGCCGCTTCGGAGCGTCTGCCCGAAGTAGTAGAACCAAGTAAACTCGAATCGACCGTTCATCCAATGTTCCTTTGTGGCCGCGCATTATACCACAGCCGCTCCACCGGCGCAACGGGCGAAATGAGCCATTGCCGGGGCGCGATGTCTGCTGTTGATGTCTGCCCCGTCTTTTGGTACAATTCGCCCTTCATACGGCAAAATAGGATAATGGAGTAGATCAGATTATGGCGATGTGGAAGGGCTTTTCGAATGCGTTCAGGATTCCGGAGCTGCGCAAGAAGATTCTCATCACGCTCGGGCTGGTGGCGGTGTGCCGCCTCATCTCGCAGATTCCGACCCCCGGCGTCGACTGGCAGACGCTTCAGCGCACGATAGAGGACATCCGCACCTCCACCGGCGGCGGCGGGCTCTTCGACTGGTTCGAGGTCTTCACCGGCGGCGCTCTCGGGCAGTGCGCGATCGGCTTCCTCTCGATCTGGCCGTACATCTCCGCGCAGATCGTGATACAGCTGCTCTCCTCCGTGATCCCGTCCCTCGAGAAGCTCAAGAAGGAGGGCGAGAGCGGGCGCCAGCAGCTCGCGCAGATCACGCGCTACCTCACGATCGTGCTCTGCGTCGTGCAGTCCTGGGGCATCGCCACGGCGCTCATGCACCCGCAGATGCTCTCGCCCGCGTTCGGCAACGTGCAGCTCGTCGCGAACCCCGGCATCGGCTTCCAGCTGATGACGGTGATAGGCATGACCACCGCCTCGCTCTTCGTGATGTGGCTGGCCGACCAGATCACCACGTTCGGGATCGGCAACGGCGCGTCGCTCATAATCATGATCAACATCACCTCCCGCCTTCCCGAGGCGATCTTCTCCGCGTGGGAGCGCTACTTCGGCTACAACGGGGTGGCGGCCACGCGCTCGCCCGTGGAGCTCGCGCTCCTGCTGCTCTTCGGCTTCGCCGTGGTGATGGGCACCGTGCTGCTCACGCAGGGCGTGCGCAAGGTCGCGATCCACTCCACCCGGCGCAGCGTCAGCGGCGGGGCGACCTACGGAATGCAGCAGACCTTCATGCCCCTCCGCGTCAACTACACGGGCGTGATGCCGATCATCTTCGCCCAGCCCGTGCTCCAGATCCCGGGCTTCCTCGCCCGCTACATACCGTCCGACGCCACCGGGTTCGCCGGCGCCCTCCGCTCGCTCTTCCTGCAGCTTGCGGACATGTCGAGCCCCGTGCACCTCTGCGTCTACGCGGCGTTCATCATGTTCTTCGCGTTCTTCTGGGTCGCCACGCAGTTCAACGCCATCGACATCTCCGAGAACCTCAAGAAGGACGGCTCGTACGTGCCCGGCATCAGGCCCGGCCGCGCCACGGCCGAGTACCTCGACGGCGTCATGACGCGCATCACCCTCATCGGCGGCACGGGACTCCTCGTGGTCGCGCTCCTGCCGCAGGTGCTCAACGGCGCCATGCAGGTGCCCTGGGCGATCGCCTCGTTCTTCGGCGGCACGTCGCTGCTGATCATCGTCGGCGTCGCGCTCGACACGCTGCGCATCATGGAGTCGCACCTGCTCGTGCGCAAGTACGACGGGTTCCTCGCGCACGGGACGCTCCGCGGCCGCCGCGGCTGAGATGGCGGGGGAGGGAAAGGCGATGGAGAAGGTCGTCATCACCGTTGTGGGCAAGGACACGATAGGCATCCTCGCGAAGACCTGCTCGTATCTGGCGGACAGCGGCGTGAACATCCTCGACATCTCCCAGACGATCGTCCAGGACTACTTCAGCATGATGATGATCGCGGACATCAAGGGCGCGAGCAAGGCCTTCGACGTAATCGGCGCGGAGCTCGCCGAGATAGGCGAGCGCATAGGCGTGCAGGTGAAGTGCCAGCGCGAGGAGATCTTCGACAAGATGCACCGGGTGTGACGCGCCCGGGCGCGGAGTGCCGACAGAAACCGACGGAAGGAAGGAGCAGGAGAATGGAAATCGTAGTGTGCAAGACGAAGGAGGAGGCGAGCCGCAAGGCCGCCGCCATGATCACCGCGGCCGTGAAGGCCAACCCGAAGATCGTGCTCGGCCTGGCCACCGGGTCTACGCCCGTGCCCATGTACAGGGAGATGGCGAAGGCGGTCAAGGCCGGAGAGGTCTCGTACGCGCAGGTGCGCACGTGGAACCTCGACGAGTACTGGGGCCTGCCCGGCACCCACGACCAGAGCTACCGCTACTTCATGGACGCCAACCTGTTCGACTCCATCGACATCAAGAAGTCCAACACGCACGTGCTCAACGGCCTCGCCAAGGACTGGCGCAAGGAGGCGAAGGCCTACGAGGCCGCGATCAGGAGGGCGGGCGGCATCGACATCCAGGTGCTCGGCATCGGCTCGGACGGCCACATCGCGTTCAACGAGCCGGGCTCATCGCTCGCCTCGCGCACCCGGCTCGTGTCCCTCACCCCGCAGACGATCAAGGACAACTCCCGCTTCTTCAAGAAGGCGGCGGACGTGCCGAAGCAGGCGCTCTCGATGGGCGTCGGCTCCATCATGGAGGCGAAGAGGATAGTCCTGCTCGCGTTCGGCAAGAACAAGGCCGCCGCGGTCGCCGCCGCCGTGGAGGGCGGCGTGTCGCAGTTCTGCACCGCGTCCGCGCTCCAGATGCACGAGGACGCCTGGTTCTTCTGCGACGAGGAGGCGGCCTCCAAGCTGAAGCTCAGGAAGTACTATGCCTGGCGGGCGGAAAGCGAACTCGCCCGCGGCTAATGGCTGGTGGGGGGCGGCCAGGTCGCTGGCCCTCGGCGTCGTCAGGGGCTTCGGCGACGCCCGCTGCAGTCTGCACGCCGCCGGGCTGACGTACTTCACGCTTCTCTCGCTCGTGCCGATCCTCTGCCTCTCCCTGCTGCTCGCCAAGACGTGCGGCGTGGGGGACGTGGCGCGCGGGCAGATCAACCGCAGCCTCGACGAGTACATCGAGCGCGTGGAGAGTTCGCAGGACGGCGCAGCCGCGATCCCGATCGCCGGGGCCGCGTCCCCCGAGTCCGCCAGGGAGCGGGCGGCCGCCGCGAAGGCGCTCGCGGGCCAGGCGCGGCGCATCTCCAACCAGCTTCTCGACCGGGCCGCGCAGTTCGACGCCTCCACGCTCGGCTGGGTGGGCCTCTGCGCCCTGGCGTGGACGGTGATATGCACGTTCGGCATGATCGAGACGTCCATGAACGAGATCTGGCGGGTGAGGCAGCCCCGTCCGCTCTGGAAGCGCTGCGTGCTCTACCTCCTCGTCACCGTGGTCGCCCCGGTGCTCGCCGCGCTCGCGCTCTCGATGCCGCTGCTCGGCGCGCTGAAGGGGGCGCTCGAGGGCGCGGCCGGGTACATCCCCTACTCGAAGGAGCTCATGGACTTCCTCGTCGCGGCGCTGTTCTCGGACTTCCTCTCGGCCCTTGTCACCTTCTGCTTCTCCGCGCTGTCGTTCGGCCTCTTCTACAAGCTCATGCCGTTCTGCCACGTCAGGACCTCGTGGGCGCTCGTCTCGGGCGCCGTGATCGCGCTCGCCTTCGGCCTGTGGCTGAAGGTGTGCATCGTCGCCCAGGTGGGGGTGGCGAACAGCTCCGCCCTCTACGGCTCGTTCGCCTTCATGCCGATCGTGCTTGCATGGATCTACGTGTCGTGGCAGATCGTGCTTGTGGGTTCCGTCCTGTCATGCCAGCTGCAGTCCATATTCTCGCCATCGCGAGCCTGATCTTCGGTCGCCCCAGGCCGTTTCCCGACCTCGCCATCGAGTGCGGCGAGATCGCCGCCGCCCGGGCGGAGCCCGTGCCGATGCCGCGCGCCTCCGCGTACGTGAGGAACGGGCGCGACGGCTGCTCGGTGGAGGATCGCTTCGACGTGTTCGACCTCTGGCGCGTGGACGCGGTGCGGGCGGTCTGGGAGGACGCGGACGGCAACCGCATGACCGTGTGCCGGCTCCCGTCGCGCCTGCCGGGCGCGTCGGCGGCGGACGAGATGACGCGCCGGGACTTCCGCGCCAGGTACGCCCGCAACGACATGAGGCCGGACGACCTCGCCGCGCTCGACGAGGCGGTGTACTTCCTCGCCCCCGAGGAGACCGTGGCGAGGTTCAGGCCCCGCCGGTCGCAGAGGCAGAACCTCTCCGCGCTCTGGCAGTACGAGACCTCGAACGGCGTCGCGCTCGTCTACGCCTTCATGCCGAAGGCGCCGCGCGGCGCCCGGGCGGACTGGTACATGGTGGCGCTCGAGTCGGACGAGGCGGACGCCCCCGAGAAGATGGACGAGTGGCTCGACGGCGTGCTGTGGCGCGGGAAGGACGCCGAGGGCTCCGTCCCGCCCGCCGGGGCGTCCGAGACCGACCTGCTGACCCGCGACTACCGGCGCAACGTCGCCAACTACTCCGACTGGCACTTCACGTGCGCCTCGAACGTGGTGGTGGTGGACAACATGTCCATCCCCGACCGGGCGCAGTTCGTCGCCGCGATGACGAACGGCTTCCTGCGGATGCAGGCGGCGTATCGCGAGATGCTGCCCTCGCCGCTCGCCGACAGCTCGCACGTCGCCGCCGTGCGCATCTTCGACTCGCGCGAGGAGTACCTCGACTACGTGGGGTGGGAGATGCAGTGGTCGGCCGCGCTCTGGAGTCCGGTGCACCGCGAGCTGGTGCTGTACTGCCCCCCGGGCGGGTCGGAGGCGCTGCTCCGCACCGTGTGGCACGAGGCGCTCCACCAGCACCTCGACTACGCGTGCGCCCTGCGACAGGCCCCGCCGTGGTTCAACGAGGGCCACGCCGCCCTCTTCGAGAACTCGCGCTTCGGGTCCAGGGGAGAGGTGTCGTTCGACCTCGACCGCGAGGCCGTGCGCTCGATAAAGGCGAACATAGAGGCCTCGGCGGAGGCGATCCGTCCGCTCCTGGCCATGGACTACGAGGAGTTCTACGCCGGCACGGACGAGGAGCGGGCCTTCAAGTACAGGCTCGCGTGGTCCGTCGCGTACTTCCTGCAGGTCGGGGCCCCGGAGGTGCGCTTCCGCCCGTTCAGGGACGTGCGCGGCGCGCTGATGAAGGCACTCGTGCGCACCGGGCGCATGGACGAGGCGACGCGCGAGGCGCTCGCCGGCGACCTGGAGGACAAGCTCGTGTCGGAGTGGACCGCCTTCTGGAAGAGCCATTGACCTCCATGTTCGACGCGCCAATGCGCGACCACTTTAGGGGAGGTTGGTTTCAAAGGTGGTCGCCCGCGCTCAATGGCGAAGGGGGATCAGCGTCGGAAGGGGCTTCCACGAGACATGCGGAAGCGCCCATTGGCGCGCGCGGCCGAAGCTGGAGAAGTGCATCACGTCCGCGATCTTGAAGTCGGACGGGAACCCCTGCCAGCCTCGGTGCAGGGAATCCGACTCCGGGATGAGTCCGACGTAGAGGTCGATGTGCGTGGTGTTCCCGCCGCGCTTGATCTCCCACGGATGGTCGCCGCCGTGCTTGTCGTACGGGATCTTGCCGTCCAGCCAGTCCATGAACTCCTTCGGGGAGTCGGGGTCGATCTCCAGCACGACGCCCTTGCGCTCGTCGTTCGGGAACTCGGCCGCCACTCTGTTGTTCGCGCGCACCGGGTCCTTCTCGACCTCGTCCAGCCACGCCAGGACGTCGTCGACGGCGGACATTGCCAGGCGGCGGTCGAACCATTGTCATCTTTCTCCCCCTCTTGCAAGCGCGACAATATATCATTTCTGTCGAGGCTGTCAAGAACCACGGATTTGCGTTCAATGCGGGAATGTGGTATGCTACACACTCATTTTTACGAAGAAAGGCAGAGAATGAAAGTTGAGCATAAGGCCGAGAAGAATCCGTGTGTCGTGACTTTGAGCGTAAAGGCGGAGGCTGACGAGGTAAAGGGGACAATCAAGAAGGTCCTCAACGGGTTCGTGTCCATGGCGGTGATACCCGGATTCCGCAAGGGCAAGGCGCCGGTCGATCTCGTCCGCAAGACTTTCGCCGACGAGCTGGGCCGCGAGACGGAGGGGGCGTGCTTCCGGGATCTCTACCCCAAGGCGCTGGAGGAGTCTAAGCTCGATGTCGTCGCGCTTGAGGGCGTGACCTCGATCAAGGCCTCCGCAGACGACGGCGCGGAGTTCACGGCGATCGTCGAGGTGCGTCCCGAGTACAAGCTTCCCAAGTACAAGGGCCTGGCGATCGACAGCAAGGACGTCAAGGTCGAGGATGCCGACGTCGAGGCGCGCCTTGCGGAGACGAGGAAGATGTTCGCCAAGTTCGAGGACGCCAAGGAAGGCGACGCCGTCGGCGAGGGCGACTTCGTTCAGTTCGACTACCGGGGCTCGCTCGACGGCAAGCCCCTCTCCGAGGTCGTGCCGGACCAGAAGGCGGTCTGCGAGGCGACGGGCTTCTGGACGCAGATCGAGGACGGGCGGTTCCTGCCCGAGATCCTCGCGGCGCTCAAGGGCATGAAGGCGGGCGAGGAGAAGAGCGGAGTGGAGGTCGCGTTCCCGTCCGACAACGCGCCCGACGCCCTGAAGGGCAAGAAGGCGGCCTACGACCTGAAGGTGACGATGTTCCGCAAGCGCATCGTCCCCGATGACGCCGGGCTCGTGGAGACCATGAAGGCGGAGTCCATCGAGAAGCTCCGCGCCGACATCCGCAGCCGCCTCGAGAAGCAGGCGGCGGAGGCGGAGGCCGAGCGTCGCCGCAGCCAGGCGATCGACCTGCTCCTCAAGAAGGTGGACTTCGCGGTCCCGCCGACCCTTGTGCAGCGCCAGGCGGAGCTGTCCCTCGGGCGGCTTGCGCAGCAGATGCAGTACGCCGGCGTGACGAGCGAGTACATCGAGCAGAACCGCGACAAGATCCTCAAGGACGCGAAAGAGCATGCCGAGAAGCAGGTTCGCCTTTCGTATCTGCTCCTCGACATCGCGAAGGCGGAGGGGATCGAGGTCGACGAGAAGGACGAGCAGAAGAGGGATCAGGCGCGCGCCGAGAAGACCCTCGAGTTCATCCTCTCCGAGGCGAAGAAGTGACGCGGCCGCGGCGCGGCGCGTCCTGTAGGGGAATCTGTGGAACGGTGGAAATGAAAAAGAGCAACAGTCCAAGGTCGTATCTCGTCCCCATGGTGGTGGAGCAGACGAGCCGCGGCGAGCGCAGCTACGACATCTACTCCCGCCTTCTGCAGGACAGGATCGTCCTGCTTGGCGGGGAGGTGACGGACGAGTCCGCCAACCTCATAGTGGCGCAGCTCCTCTTCCTCCAGTCGCAGGACTCGAAGAAGACGATCAGCATGTACATAAACTCCCCCGGCGGGAGCGTTACGGCGGGGCTTGCGATCTACGACACGATGCAGTTCATATCGTGTCCGGTGGCGACGTACTGCATCGGCCAGGCGGCCTCCATGGGGGCGGTGCTCCTCACGGCCGGGGAGAAGGGCAAGCGCTTCGCGCTCCCGAACGCGCGCATCATGATCCACCAGCCCTGGGGCGGCGCGGAGGGCAAGGCGAGCGACATCGAGATCACCGCCAGGGAGATCCTGCGGCTGAAGGAGCGCCTGAACCACATCCTCGCAGACCACTCCGGCAAGTCCTACGATGACGTGGTGCGCGACACGGACCGCGACTACTTCATGAGCGCGGACGAGGCGGCGGCGTACGGGCTGATAGACGGCGTGGTATCGCCGAAGAAGCGGTAGGCGCATATGTCCACCAGGGCGAAAAAGCTCATAAGCTGCAGCTTCTGCGGGCGCTCCCCCAGCGAGGTGATGATCATCCCCGGGCCCGGCGAGGCCAACATATGCGTCGACTGCGTGAAGGGGCTCGCCCATGCCATCGAGCAGACCGAGATTTCGTCGGGCAAGGGAAAGGGGGCGGTCGCGCCCCTGGGGCCCGTCCCGATGCCGAAGGAGATAAAGGCGTTTCTCGACAGCTACGTGATCGGGCACGACGAGACCAAGAAGATCCTGTCCGTCGCCGTCCACAACCACTATCGCCGCCTCGAGCAGAAGGAGAGGGCGGCGGCCGGCGGGAAGGCCGTGGCGAAGGGCGACGAGTTCGCGGACGTGGAGATAGAGAAGTCCAACATCCTCCTCATCGGCCCGACCGGCACGGGCAAGACCCTCTTCGCGAAGACGCTCGCGAAGATGCTCAAGGTGCCCTACGCCATCGGCGACGCGACCACGCTCACCGAGGCGGGGTATGTGGGCGAGGACGTGGAGAATCTCGTGCGCTACCTCCTGCAGAACGCCGGCGGCGACGTGGAGCTCGCGAAGCGCGGGATCATATACGTCGACGAGATAGACAAGATCGCGTCCAAGACGGACAACGTGTCCATAACGCGCGACGTCTCCGGCGAGGGCGTGCAGCAGGCGCTCCTCAAGATCATCGAGGGGACGGTCTGCCGCATCCCGCCCAAGGGCGGGCGCAAGCATCCCGACCAGGAGTACATCGAGGTCGACACCTCCAACATCCTCTTCATCTGCGGCGGCGCGTTCGTCGGGCTGGACCGCATAATAGGCGAGCGCTCCGGCCGCAGGGTCATCGGATATGGCGCGGACGCCTCCTCCGGGGCGGCCGACGGCGCCTCTGCGGCGGGCGGCCTGGACGTCCGGCCGGAGGACCTGGTGAAGTTCGGCCTCATCCCCGAGTTCACGGGAAGGCTTCCGGTCATAACCGCGATGCAGGAGCTGACGGAGGACCAGCTCGTGCAGGTGCTCACCGAGCCGAAGAACTGTCTGGTGAAGCAGTACAGGAAGCTCCTCGCCATGGACGGCGTGGACCTCTCCTTTACGCCCGGCGCCCTGCGCGAGCTCGCCAGGGACGCGATCTCGCGCAAGACCGGCGCCCGCGGGCTGCGCGCGGCGATGGAGCGCGTGATGACCGACATCATGTACGACGCGCCCGGCGGAAAGTCCGGCGCGAAGGTTGAGATAACGGCCGAGATGGTCAGGGAGCGCCTGAAGTGACGGTCACGCTGCTCAAGTCCAAGCTGCATCGCATCGCGGTGACGGAGGCGAAGCTCGACTACACCGGCTCGCTCACGATCGACGAGGACCTGATGGACGCCGTCGGCATCCTGAACTACGAGAGGCTTCTCGTGGCCAACGTGGACAACGGCGAGCGCTTCGAGACGTATGCGATTCGCGGGCCGCGCGGGTCGGGCGTCTGCTGCCTCAACGGAGCCGCCGCGCACAAGGGGAAGGTCGGCGACAGGCTGATCGTGATGACCTGGGCGCAGATGTCCGCCGACGAGGCGCGCCTGTTCTCTCCGCGCGTGGGCGTGGTGGCCGAGGGCAACCGCCTCGCGTAGGGGCGCGGCGCCCGGGCTCCGTCCATGCCGGCGGTGCGTTGTGATATAATCGCGCCATGTTTGAGATGATGGCATACGCGCGGCTTCGGGGGCGGGCGGCATGACGGCGGTGATTCCGGCCGCCGGCAGGGGCACGCGTTTCCTGCCCGTCACGAGGGCGGTCCCGAAGGAGATGCTCCCGATCGGGTCCAGGCCCGCCATCCACTGCATTGTCGAGGAGGCTCTGGAGGCCGGCGCGGATGACGTGGTGATCGTCATATCCGAGGGCAAGGAGATCATCCGCTCGTACTTCGAGGGCGATCCCGCGCTCGCGTCCAGGATTCGGTTCGTCTACCAGGCCGAGCAGCGGGGGCTCGGGCACGCCGTCCTCCAGGCGGCGGGGCGCGTGTCCCCGGGGAAGGTGCTGATACTGCTTGGAGATGCGCTCGTGACGGGGCCGAACCCGAGCCTCGAGATGGCGAGGCTCTCCCGTTCGAACGGCGGTCCCTGCGTAATCGGGATGGAGCGCGTTGGGATGGATCGGGTGAGCCGCTACGGGATTGCGGCCCTGAAGGGCGGCGCGGCGGCCGATGGCGGGCGCGGCGGCGGCCTTGTTGAGATCGCGGATCTCGTGGAGAAGCCGTCCCCGGCGGACGCGCCGAGCGACCTGGCGATCGCCGGGCGCTACCTTCTTGACGGCGACATATTCGCGCTGCTGGCGACCCAGGCCCCGGGGCACGGCGGGGAGATACAGCTGACGGACGCGATCCGCCGCCTCATCCCGTCGAGGCGCGTCCTCGGCTATGTGTACCCCGGGAAGAGGCAGGACATCGGCAACCCCCGCGGATACTTCGCGGCACTGGAGGCGTTCAACAATGGAATCGGTTAGGGCCAGGAGCTTTGCGCGGGCGGGCCTTCTGGGGAACCCGAGCGACGGATATTTCGGGAAGACGCTGTCCTTCGCGTTCGCGAACTTCGGCGTGGAGCTGAATCTCTCGGAGTCCGCCAAGATGCGCTTCGTCCCGGGCGAGGTGGACGACGCCACGTTCGAGTCGCCCGAGCAGCTCGTGCACGACATCCGGACGTACGGCTACTACGGCGGCATAAGGATGCTGAAGGCGGTCGCGAAGCTGTTCTTCGAGTACTGCATGGCGCGCGGCGTCCCGCTCCCGAGGAGGAACTTCACGGCGGAGTACAAGATAAACGTGCCGCGGCTCGTCGGCCTCTCGGGGTCGAGCGCGATATGCAGCGCCATGCTCAAGGCGCTCATGCGGTTCTACGGCGTGGAGCTTCCCGCGGAATACGCGCCCACGCTCTGCCTTGAGGCGGAGCGCGACGAGCTGGGCATAAACTGCGGGTACCAGGACCGCGTGATACAGATGTACAACGGGCTCGTCTTCATGGACTTCGACCGGGAGCATCTCGAACGGCACGGATACGGGCGGTACGAGAGGCTGGACGCGTCGCTGCTGCCGAACCTGTACGTCGCGTACGATCCGAACCGCGCCGAGGAGTCCGGCAAGGCGCACCGGAAGGTCAAGAGGCTCTTCGAGGAGAAGCGTCCGGACGTGGTCTCCGCCATGGCCGAGTTCGCCGACATTGCGCAGCGCGGTCGCGACGCGCTTGTCGCGGGGCGTCCCGAGGAGCTCTCCGGGCTCATAGACGCGAACTTCGACCTTCGGGACCGGATATTCGACGTGTCGGAGGAGAACCGCCGCATGGTCATGGTCGCGAGGAGCGCGGGCTCGAGCGCGAAGTTCGCCGGGTCGGGCGGCGCGATCGTCGGGACCTTCGAGGACGAGGGGCAGTTCGCGCGCCTGTCGGCGGCGCTCGGCGAGATCGGGTGCCGCGCGCTGAAGCCGATAGTGGCCTCCTCCGACGACGAGGAGATGCCGCTTGACGGGGTGTGGCGGAATTCTTGACGGCTTGGCGCAGCGGAGGCATCCATGGAAGCGAGGCTTTGGGAATCGTTCAAGGTGTTCATCGGCAGCGGATTCGGGCTCGGCCTCTCGCCGCTGGTGCCGGGCAGCTTCGGCGCGCTCGTGGGGCTGGCCTGGCACGCCTTTGCGTTCTGGAGCGGATGGAGGCCCGTCGACGTGAGGATATGGTGCCTCACCGGGGCGGTCCTCTTCTCCGCGCTGCACTACCTCCTCACGCCGTGGGCGCAGGCGCACTGGAAGGATCCCGATCCGAGCCATTTCGTGCTGGACGAGATCGTCGGCTATCTGTGCGTGCCGGTGTTCGCCGTGGACTTCGCCTACTGGTGGCAGCTCGCGGCCTCCTTCGTCGTGTTCCGCATCCTTGACGCGATCAAGCTTCCCGGGGCCCGCTACATCGACCGCAACGTGCACAACGCCCACGGCGTGCTTCTGGACGACGTGGTCTCCGCCGCATATTCCGCCGCCGTCGTCTCGGCCGCGACCTGGATCTGGTTCTAATCGGTTGTGGTATAATCCCCGGCATGAATGATGACAAGTCGCTTTTTGCCGAAATGCTGGGGATAAGGAGGCCGGCGGACGCTCAGGCCGCCGCCGCCGGGGGCGCGGGGCAGGCCGTCGAATCCGAGGAGGAGAAGGTCGACGAGCTGGACGTCCAGCGCGTGGTCGTGCAGGAGATGGCCAGGGACAACGCCGAGCTCAAGGAGCGCCATCTGACGCTCGAGGGCGAGAACCGCTCGCTCGAGGCGGAGAAGGCTTCGCTCGAGGCGCAGGGGCGCACCCTGGCGGAGGAGAACGCGAGACTCGCCGCGGAGAGGTCCGCCGTGGAGTCCGAGAAGGACGCGCTGCGGAAGCGCATCGCCGAGCTGGAGAGCGAATGCGCCGAGCTGCGGCTTGATCTCGAGGAAGTGCGCACGCTCAACGCCGAGCTGGAGCAGAAGCTCCTGCGCATGGGGCGGGCGCTGTTCGCGGTTCGCCGCCGGGCGGCCGAGGCCGCGAAGGTGGAGATCGGCGGGCGAAGGTGGTGACGATGGCGGGCGAGATGACTCTCGACGACGTCGGGGCGGAGCTCCGCCGAGGGCGGCGGGTGCTGCTGCTTGTGCGCCACGGCGAGCGCGCGAAGATCGACAACGACGACCCGACGTTCGGCATGGAGCTTCCGCTGACGGACGAGGGCAGGCGCACCGCGACCCTCTTCGGCGAGCGGCTGAAGGACTTCGCGGGGGACGCGCAGTTCATGTCCAGTCCGCTGCTGCGCACGAGGCAGACGGCGCAGTGCATCGCCTCCGGCATGGGGCGCGGCGACGCCGCGATACCGGTGGACGGCAGGCTCGGGAACGAGTCCTTCTACTTCGCGGACCAGCGCGAGGTCTACGAGCTCTTTCGCGACGGCTCCTTCTTCGGGAAGATCTTCGAGTACATGGCGCAAGGCCGCCAGCGAGGCTTCCGGGAAATCGGCGAGGCGAGCGACGCCCTGGAGCGGTGGGCTCTCGGCGAGTTCAGGTCCAGGCTCGGGATCTTCGCCACGCACGACCTGTACAACGCCGCGTTCCTCCATGCGCGCGGGGTCAAGCGCGACTGGACGGTCGACAGCTGGGTGAGGTTCCTCGACTCGGCGGCGATCATCGTGGGGGAGGACGGCTCCAGGCGCTATGGCCTCGTGCGCAGCGGGCTTTCGCGGGGGGTCATGGGGGTCGGCTGACGCGCGGGCGCGCCCCGCGTCCGCGTTCGGGATGGGGCTGGAGGCAGGATGGCCATGGACAGGGACATGAGGACATACCTGCTGCTGATAGTCCTGCCGGCGATCCTCATCACGGCGGCCGGGCTCTGCCTGCTGGTGTTCGGCGGCCGGGGGCTGGCGGCGGAGGTGCGGCGCTCGGGGATGGAGGAGCAGGTCGAGCGCTATGAGCGGAACATGCGCCAGCGGCTTCAGACGCGCGCCAGGGCGTATGCCAGGGACGGCGGGGCGGACTACGTGTGGACGAAGGGCGAGGCTGCGGCGAGCTCGAACTTCTCCGACCGCGTGAAGTACGGGTGGTTTCACGGCACGAACGGAACCGTCGTGGGATGGACGCGGCTTGACGACGGCACGGTGATCGGGTATGACGAGAGGCCGTTCCGGAGCGAGGACAGCCTGATGCTGTACGGCCTTGGGATCGGGTTCGTGATAGTGCTTCTCATGTTCTTCACGCTCTTCGCCGGAGGGTGGCGCCTCGCCATGGACGCGAGACGGGTCCGCGAGGACCTGGAGGTGAAGAACTCCTTCCTCGACCTGATATCCCACGAGCTCAACACGCCCCTCGGGAGCATCGTGCCGCTCTCCTCCGCGCTGGCCGAGGGCAGGATCCGGGACGTGAGGCGGCGGGCGGTCGCGCTCGAGACGCTGAGGCGGGAGTCCTCCCGCATGGCGAGGATGATCGGCGAGCTCCTCACTGTGGTGCGTCTGCGGAACGGGAAGTTCACGTTCCTGCGCGAGACCGTGGGCCTTCGCGCCGTGGCGGAGAGCGCCGCGTGCCTGCTGCGGTGCCGCTATCCGGACTGCGTGATAAGCGTGCTCCCGGGGGACGAGGTGAAGGCCGTGGCGGACTGCGACAAGCTGGAGCAGGTGGCGATAAACCTTCTCGAGAACGCGTGCCGCCACGCGGGCGGGGCGCCGATAGAGGTGCGCTGCCGCCGCTGCGGCGGCGGGACCGTGGCGCTTGACGTGATGGACCGGGGCGAGGGAATCCCGCCCGAATGCCGAGGGAGGCTGTTCGACCGCTTCTACCAGCGCGGCGCGGAGGGCGGCGGGGACGGCGTGGGGCTCGGGCTCGGGCTCTCCATAGTCTCCGGCTTCGCGAGGGGGATGGGCGGCAGTGTGCGCGTGGCGGATCGCAGCGGCGGAGGGAGCGTGTTCACGGTGACGCTGAACGCGCCTTCCGCCCGGGACGACAGAGGGAGGAGGGGCGGCTGATGGCTGACATACTGGTTGCGGACGACACGAAGTCCATACGGAGCACGCTCAAGATACTCCTGGAGGAGGAGGGCTGGAGCGTGCGGCTGGCGCAGAACGGCGACGAGGTGCTGGCGGAGTATTCCGCGCGGCGGCCGGATCTTCTCCTGCTCGACATAATGATGCCCAGGAAGAACGGCTACCAGGTGCTCGGCCGCATAAGGGAGACGGATCCGTCCCTCCCGATAATGTTCCTTTCGGCGAGGGGGTCTTCCGCCGACATATCCCTGGGGCTGGACCTCGGCGCGGACGACTATCTGCCGAAGCCGTTCGACGACGCGGTGCTGGTCTCCCGCATCCGGGCGATCTTCCGCCGCCTCAATGGCGCCCCGCCGCCGCAGCGGCGGGAGGGCGAGAGCGGCGCCGCGCGGCAGGACGAAGAGGGGAACTTCCGGATGGGCGGGCACGTGGTGGACGTGAGGCGCTATGCGCTTGTCGGCCCGGACGGCGCCAGCGAGGGGCTCTCCGCCCGCGAGATCAAGATCCTGCGCATGCTTGCGTCGCGCCCCGGGGAGGTCGTCACGCGCGATTCGCTGATAAGCACCCTGTGGGGCTATGCCACGGGCGTGACGACGCGCACCGTGGACCAGCACATCCTCGTGCTGAGGAAGAAGCTCGGCTCGGACGCCTCGCTCATCGAGACCGTGCACGGCTCCGGCTACCGCTGCAGGGCGACGCCCGTCCAGCCGGGCGTCGCTTGAATTTTGCGCTTCGGTGGCGTAAAATACGCACTTCGAACTTTGAAGGAGAAATGCCCAATGGCCATTACCGACGAGATGCGGCGCCACTCCGCCGCCCACCTGACCGCGCGCGCGGTCATGAACCTCTTTGACGGCGTGCAGGTGGATATCGGCCCCGCGACGGAGGACGGGTTCTACTACGACTTCGACCTGGAGCACCGCCTCTCCCCGGAGGACTTCCCGAAGATAGAGGCCGAGATCGCGAGGCTCGTCGCGCTCGACGAGCCGTTCGTGCAGAAGGACGTCTCCGCGGAGGAGGCGAAGGCCCTGCTCGCCGGGCAGAGGTACAAGCTCGAGCGCCTGGCGGACGTCGAGGCGTCCGGCGAGGCGATCTCGACCTACACGGTCGGCGACTACGTGGAGATGTGCCGCGGGCCGCACGTGGAGCATTCGGCGCAGATCGGCGCGGTGAAGCTCATGAAGGTGGCGGGCAGCTACTACCGCGGCGACGAGAACAACAAGATGCTCCAGCGCGTCTACGGCATCGTCGGGCGCGACCAGAAGGAGCTCGAGGAGACGCTCGCGCGCATCGAGGAGGCGAAGAGGCGCGACCATCGCGTGCTCGGCCGCCAGCTCGGCCTCTTCACGATCACCGACCAGGTCGGCCCCGGCCTCGCGCACTGGCTGCCGCGCGGCGCGCGCGTGCGCGTCGCCATCGAGGACTACTGGCGCAGGAAGCACTACGAGGCCGGCTACGAGATCGTCTACACGCCGCACGTGGGCAAGTCGAACCTCTGGGAGACGTCGGGGCACCTCGGCTTCTACAAGGAGGGGATGTTCCCCGTGATGAAGGTGCAGGAGGGCGAGGGCAAGGACGCGTACGTGCAGGACTACTACGTGAAGCCCATGAACTGCCCGTTCCACATCCAGTGCTACCAGTTCGAGAAGCGCAGCTACCGCGACCTGCCCGTGCGCTACGCCGAGCTCGGCACCGTCTACCGCTACGAGAAGGACGGCGTGCGCCACGGCCTCTTCCGCGTGCGCGGCTTCACGCAGGACGACGCGCACATCTTCTGCACGCCCGAGCAGATCGTGCAGGAGATCAAGGACACTGTCGAGTTCGCGAAGAAGATGCTCGCGAAGTTCGGCTTCCACGAGGTGCAGGCGTACCTCTCCACCAAGCCCGCGAAGGCGGTCGGCGATCCCGCGCGCTGGGAGCAGGCGACGCAGTCGCTCAGGGACGCGCTCGACCAGGAGGGGATGAGCTACGAGGTCGACGAAGGCGGCGGCGCGTTCTACGGCCCGAAGATCGACATGAAG